>DAOVLC010000302.1 GCA_030631455.1 Candidatus Zixiibacteriota bacterium | reverse complement strand
TGTATTGGAAGATTTACTCGCCGGGTGGAGGGCCGTCGCTAAATATGTATTCAAGCAAATAGATCACATCATCGATATCGACCGCTCCGGATGAGTCTGAGTCTCCCACGGCAAGCACCGGTTGGGGGTCAGGCCCGTTCGCAAAGATGTATTGCAGCAGATATATGACATCGTCGATATCGATATTGCCTGAGTAATCGGCATCTCCGATCAGATATGGCTCGGCACACGAGCGCGTGAACCACGCCATGCCCTCGCCGACATGACTCGTGACATCGATTCCGACAGCCGCGATGATGTAGTCACCCTCCGGTTTGGACGAGGCATCCCAGAAGAAACCCCAGCCGTCTGACGGGTTCAGATCCGCTCCGATTACCTCACGCGCAGTCGTGTCCGCTTTGGGATATACCGCCACGATCCGATCAACATCCCTGACCAGACCCTGATACGTTATCCCGACGGTCGGCGATAATCTCAATTCCGAATTCGATTCAGTTCCACCGCGCGTATCGTAAATGTTGCAATCCACGCTCCCGCCTGTGTTAGGAGGGAGGTAGAGCTTATTGATAGCCAGCCAATGACCGAACGGCTGGCTGATTCCGAGGAGCACCAATCCGCCGCGATAAGCCGTGTAGAAGAGGAGATCGTTCAGGTCGAGATCATCGGATATCCTCACGTGGAACCGGTTTTCCTGGTTGGTCAGGTGATCCACCAGAGTGCCGAGCAGATTGTCATCTTGCGACCCGTAGCGGCCTCTGACGCGCGACGAGTCTGCAACTGTCTCGACCATCTCACGCACTGAAAGCTCTCGCGTCCCGGACATCATCAGATTTTGATATCCGCGATCGGCGAAGTATTTCAGTACGCTGGTCATTAATGTCGGACCGTTGTAGAAATCGCCGAACTCACCCTGCGCAACCGGGTTCATGTCAAGCGTGTCGCCGTCCACGTCGCCATACATATACTGGTTCAATAGAGGAAGCGGAGCATCGATTGTTCCCTCGGATTCCCTCAATTCGAACTGAAGGAAACTCACATCTTCGTCCGGAATGCTCGTGGCAACACTTAAAGTATCACATACGATGTCGCCATCTACTGGATTAATCATCAATGGCTTAAGCGGTGTATTGTCAATATATAATTCAATCGTATCAGCGGTGAAATCCTCCGCTGTTCGATAGAGCTTCGCACGCACTATGTACATGTTCTCCGAGAGCAACGACACATCCCAATTGCAGGTATAACCCGGGTTGATCGTGGCGGGACCTATCCCATTCCTAAGTGTGACATCGGCTGAGAAATCCTCATTGATCAGACTCCATCCGGTCAGCGAATAATACTCGAAAGTGCACTTCAGAAAAGCTGTCGTATCGCTACGTTCGGCTGCAAAGATTGGCACAGTTCCAAACTGAAGGCTGCTGTCTGCGGGCGAATAGAGCGCAACGCCGGAGTTCCCGGCGTCTTCAGGAGCGTTATAGCCGAGCGAATACATCACCAAATTCCCCGGGAAGTTGTAGTATGGATTCGAAATCAGATCGACATAGCCTGCACCCCAGTCATTCCACGATACGCACAGGTATGGGTCGTTATCTAAGATGAGCGCCGGATTCAAAGCATCGACGCCCGAGCCGAAATACAACCCTGCGAAATACTGTCCCGTAACCAGCACAGGCTCATCGAACGAAGTGACAAGCAGGTAGTAGCCGCCTGCAGGTATTACGTAGCCGAATTCATCGGATATCCCGAGGAGTGCTCCGGGAAACGGGCAGCCCTCAGTTGACTGGTCAGGATCTACCTCTTCGACATCTATTTGCACATAGACTGTGCCGGCATAAGCGCACTGAAACTCGATTGCGATATCGGTGACATAAAACGGTTACGCGCAGTCATTGGACAGCAGATCGACATCCTGATAGACCTTGTATATCTCATCGCCTACAAGCCAGCCTTCCATGGCCCAGTATGATGCTCCGACCATACGGACGGTGCATTGTACCTCGGAAATGAACTTATGCCTCTCGGCCGGCTGATCTGTCCCGATTGGATAGAGAACCTGCGGGATTCCAAGAGTATCGATAGCTGCTTTCGACGATGAGCGTTTCATGTCAGCGAGTTCAGCCGACAGCGATACCGGGAGGGCAAACGAAATCAGCAGTATTGCGACGATGACATACTTCGACCTCATACATCTTATATCGCAACATTCGGGTGTTTCCTTTAGATACAGGACGAACTTAAATGATTATACGACTGTCTGGTGCCTCACAGTCCATCCTGAGCTTCGAAGGGCCTGCTGTGAGATAGCTTGCAGATAGGTGGGCGGCAGACGTCCTCGTCTTTCCCGCGCCGTCAGGAACCCTTTCCTGACGGATCGGAGATCTGTATTAATTCAAGCCCGACATGCAGCCTATCGGGGGCAGACTGCACGTCGGAACCGAAGGGATGGACTAATCTAATCAGGAGAGCGCCGAGACTCGCTGAAGTATCAGTGTGCGGGCCTGCCGGACACGCCCCGGCGGGAATTTCACTCTCCTGAATGCCCGAAGGCTTTTCAGTATTCTCCTGTAACCGTTCAGCAGTTCCCGCAGCGCGGGATCGCTCCTGAGTCTCCGTTCAAAATCCGTACGTTTTGAGACAGAGAGCTCATTATCGAGGTAACGGTTAATCATTTCCTCATCAACGCGGCAGATTTCAGACATAAGCTTCTCTGGTTAGCTGGTTTATCTATACTCCTTCAGTTTCGACTGCAATTTCTTACGGGCTATGTGCAGGTTCGATCTGACCGTACCCTGCGGGCAGTCCATAATCTTTGCAATCTCGGCTTTGGACAGGCCATCGATATCATGCAGCACCAGTGTTGTCCTCTGCTTGTTCGGCAACTCTGCGACCGCAATCTTGAGAGCCTGCCACATTTCATTTCGCTCGACTACCGTGTCCGGTTTGGTGCTGCCTCGTGACAGCTGCAAATTTACGGAGGCCGGAAGTTCCGCCTCATCGTCGAGCGAGTAATGTCGCCCATTGCGACGTCGCTTCAGATCGATCGAGTAATTAGCGGCAACCTTACAAACGAAGCGGCCAAATCCGGCCTCGTTTTTGATTCGGCCCAAATTCTTGTACACTCGGAAAAATGTTTCTTGCATCACCTCCATTGCTTCGTCGGAGTTCCCGAGAATCGAATACGCGATTGATAGTACTCGGCGTTCAAAGGCTTTGACTATGATCGTGAACGCCGCCTTGTCGCCGTCACGGCAGCGACTGATGGCAATCTGTAACTCCTCGCTCGACATAGTATCACCACCCTCGTGATATAAGACGCGGCAGGGCAGATTCTGTTTAATTGGGCTTATGGACAATAAGCTGTTTTGGGCGTAACAGCTTTGGGCTACTAATAGAGTACAAAAAGTCTCGATATTTGTCAAGCCTTTTTTCGGGTTCATTCAGGTATGT
>DAOVLC010000372.1 GCA_030631455.1 Candidatus Zixiibacteriota bacterium | reverse complement strand
GAATACCTGGTCCTGGCGACAAAGATCGACCTCGCTGTTGCGGAGCAGATTACACTCAACAACACGCTCGAAAAGCTCAAGAACAGATACACAACATGGCCCGACTACGAGATTGAATTGAAGAGGTATGAGCAGAGAGCTACGACGAAGAAGGACATATATCTCAAGTTTAATACTCAGTTGCTTGGCTCCCGCATCAACGAGGATGCTTTTCGGAAAGAGGCTGAGAATCGTTATAAGATAATTGAGCCGGCCACACTGCCGCTCGCGCCTGTTTACCCCGACCGATTTCGGATTGTTGCACTCGGTTGCGCTCTCGGCCTTGTACTAGGCTTTGGCGCGGTCTTGCTCGCAGAGGTGCTGGACAGTAGCCTTCGCACCATTGAAGAGACCGAGAGCTATCTTGGATTGAAGGTGCTCGGGACGATTCCGCGTATCGAGGCTAGGAAACGAACTCATTCGGCTCAAAGATCGGAGCCTGTGGAGATCAGCTAATGAACGATCAGATATTCAGACTAAACAGCCGGCTCTCAACTTCCGAGAAGGAGTACCTGATCCAGACTGTGAACGATCAGAACCGCCACTGCGTTATTTCATCGGTTTTCGTGGAAGGGGAGCTTCTTGAAACTCAGAGCGATGTCTTCGATCAGGGGATTGAATCCGAAGAATTACTAAGACGCGTCAGAGAAGCTCACGAAGAGCGAACGAAGGAACTGGAGTATCTGATCAGCATGTACCGGGAGGCAATTGAGGGCGATGAAATTGAAATGATGGTCTACCTGGGCCAGGCGCTGCTATATAAGAAGATGTATGACGAGGCGATGAAGCTGTTCAGCAAAGCCACGGAAAAGAACCCGGATTACCATCAGGCCTGGGTGCATCTCGGTATTACCCAGTTTCAGTTAGGCAGGTGGCAGAATGCCAGCGCATCTTTTTCAAAATGTGTTGAACTCCGTCCGGATTACGCGGACTATCGAAATCATTTGGGTGAAGCCTATCTCGCCCTTGACTCGTGCAAACGGGCAGTGATTGAATTCGAGGATGCGATTCAGAAGAACATCTATTATGGCGACGCTTATTTGAATCTCGGACTCGCCTACATTCTGAATGCCATCAGAAGGGAAGACTTCAAGCTCTTTTCGACTCAGGCGGAAAAGACCGGCGAGATGTTGGATAAGGCAGAAATGATAATGCCGGATGTGGTGGATCAGGCCTACCTCGAAGGAAAGAAATACCTTGAGAAAGGTGATCTTGATAAGGCTTTCCAGCGATTTCTCACATGTCGAGAGAAGAGAAAAGAACAGAAATGGCGGGAATTCTCGAATTCATATATGAGATTTATGCTCGGGGCGAAGCGGGTCAACGAGAGGCTTCTGACAAGACGCATCAAATCGCTGAAGGACGCGATTGCGATCAATCCGCAGTACGCCGATCTTCACCACGAACTTGCGATCGCATACACGCTGCTCGGAAGCTTCGTCCACACAAAGGCGGTGGAGGAATACCAAAAGGCGCTTTCCATAAACCCGGATTTCGATAGGGCGAAACGAAATCTGAAACTCGCAGAGAACGAGATCATAGGTTTCGAGGTTCTTGTCAGAGCGATCATGAAGGATTGATATGGCGCTAGATAATAATAATTGCCGCAAGATAACTGATCAGTACGATGGGGAGTCTGCTGCCGGGACAGAGTTCCGCAGGCTGCTTCATAATCTGCTGAATAGCTCCTATCTTCCCGATGACGGCAAGTCATTTCTTGTGACCTCCGCGACAACAGGCGAAGGTAAGAGCACGATCGCATCGAGTCTTGCCATAACTGCGTCGATCTACAAAACCAAGAAGACACTTCTCATTGATGGCGATGTGCGCCGTCCCGTTCTGCATAAGTTTTTCGGGCATGATCGTGAGGGCGGACTGAGCGACGTGATCCTGGATGACACGAAACTGGAAGACAACCTGAAGTCCACTCCGGTCGAGAATCTCTGGCTATTGACGTCCGGGACGCATCAGCCCAATCCGACTCAGCTCTTTGATTCTCCAAAAGTGTCGGAACTCCTCGCGGCCGCCAAGTTCTACTTCGAACTGGTAATCATCGATTGCGCGCCTGTCATACCGGTGTCTGACGCCCTTGTTCTTGGGGCGGAGGTTGACGGAGTTGTTCTGGTAGTTAAGGCTGGCGAAACTCCAAGAGAGGTCAGCAGGAGAGCAACCAACCTTGTTCACGAGAGCGGCGCAAACCTGTTGGGAGTCACTCTCAACAACGTCAATGATGCTCTGCCCTACTACTACAACTACAGATACTATGGGTATCGCTATTCTTCGAAGCCGTGATCCCATGCTAAATGTTCTGACAGTTGACGTCGAGGATTGGTTCCATGTCGAGGCCTTCTCTAACAAATATCCGATCTCGGAATGGAAATCCCAACGCCCCAGGTTACTGGGAAACATTATCAAGACCCTTGAGATCCTCGATGAATACGATACACGGGCTACCTTCTTCATCCTCGGCTGGGTGGCTGAAAACGTGTCGGAGGTCGTTAAACTGATCCATGAGCGAGGACACGAGATTGCGTCACACAGCCAGTACCACAGGCTGGTGAATGGACTGGACCGTGCGGAATTCAAGCAAGACTTGCAGCGGTCGATCTTGCATATTGAGCAATGCGTGGATGTGACCGTGAAAGGGTACCGAGCACCCAGCTTCTCGATACGCCCCGATGAAAGCTGGGTTTGGGAGGTATTCGCGGAATGCGGAATAGAGTACGACTCCTCGGTTTTCCCAATCAGGCATGACACTTATGGGACGCCGTCGGCACCGAGATTCGCATACAGAGTGAATCCGGCTGAAAATATATCGGTCTTGGAGATCCCTCCGTCGACTGTTCGG
>DAOVLC010000365.1 GCA_030631455.1 Candidatus Zixiibacteriota bacterium | reverse complement strand
TGGTGGCACTCCTGAAGAGATCAAGTCCTGGATACTGGAGCGTTCCGCTTCAGCGTGCAGCAGCTTTGTTTTTGTTGGGGACATTACTGCGGCCTGGGCTGAAGTCTCCGGATCGGTGTTTCCCTGTGACCTGTACTACATGGATCTTGATGGTAATTGGCAGGATGCAGATGCCAATGATGTGTATGAATCTCATACTGCGGGCAGCGGTGATATGGGTCCCGAAGTGTACTTAGGTCGTATCTACGCGCATACGCTCAATTACGATACTGAAGCGAATATGGTGAATGACTACTTCGCGAAGGCTCATTCGTATCGTGTCGACGAGCTATCGCAACCATGGCGCGGACTGGAATACGTCGATGAAGACTGGTACAACATGAACGTAAGTCTGGATCTCATATACGAGCAGGATGTTACGCGATATGACTACGGTTACCATACGACCGGGGCGGATTACCTGGATCAGATGGATCTCGGACAGCATTTCGTGCAGGTCTGCGCGCACAGTTATTCCGGCGGTCATCATTTCGGAACTCGCCCGACTGAGTCAGCCGTCTATGCTCACGCTTACGTATACAGCCCCACAGCTCGATCCGCCAAGCTTCTGCTCGGTAGTGATGATGGTATCAAAGTCTGGGTAAACGGGAACAACGTGTACACGAATGACAGATATGGGGAGTGGTACGAAGACAACTTCACAGCTGACGTGTCCTTAAATGCGGGATGGAATCGGTTGCTCTGCAAGATAAGCCAGGCAGGTACCGCTTACCAGTTCTCGGCCCGGCTAACTGATGAATCTTATATAACCTTTCAAGATCTGCAGTATCAGATCAGCAACCCGGATACTCACGCGCCCGATGCCGAATACATACGCGGTTGGCTGCTCAACGGGTTTCACCAGGACATCTCAGATAATTTCTGGTATTACCTGACGACCAACTACCTCGGTGTAGACGAAAGCTCGATAAGTCCTAACAGCGGTGAAATTATGGGCGGCGAAACCTGGACCGTTTACTGTGCAGGATGTCCCTACGTTAATTTGTCTGATTACGATGATGAGGATTTCGGTGTATGCTACGCGTTCGCACGAGTGTACGCTGATTTTGCAAAATCCTGTCAACTATGGACGGGTTACGATGATGGAGCACGTGTATGGTTGAATGGAGCCGAGGTGTTGCATGATAACAGGTACGGTGGTTTCGAGGCAGACATGTCGCAGATTGATGTGTCGTTGAACGCAGGTGAGAATCGTCTTCTCATGAAAATCTCAGAGTGGATGGGCACACACGGTTTCAGCGCCAGATTCTGTCAGCCCGATGGTAGCCCTGTCGGCGGTCTAAGTTTCGATCCTGAAGCGACACCGGTTACGCATATCGGAACATGGCTGATCAACGGCCCATATGCTAACCCTGATGAGGCCACCCGCCTGAGTGAGGACTACCTGGGAGGCGAGACAACGGTCATTCCGAGCGAGGGCGATTCCGCTCCGCTCGGCACGTGGGATCGTGGTATCGGGGATGGATGTCCTTTTGATATTGGCGTGTTTTATGACCACGGTGATTGGGTATATTCTGAGACGATTCAGGAGCGTGATCCCCCGGTGCTATTCTACAACCTCTTCTCGTGTGGACCCGGTCGGTTCACGGATGACAATTATCTGGCAGGGGCATACATCTTCAATACAACTCACGGTCTGATCACGGTTGCATCTGCGAAAAGTGGGAGTATGCTGAACTTCGATGACTTCACCCAACCGCTCGGCGAGCGCAAAGCCTTCGGCCAGGCATTCCGAGAGTGGTTTGATGCACAGGCGCCATTCGAACTGTGGGAGAAGGAGTGGTATTACGGGATGGTTCTGTGTGGCGATCCGACACTGACTCTATTCTCGGATGCGATAGTTTGCATCGACACCGACGGCGATGGCTTCGGCGATCCCGGGCATCCTGAGAATGAATGCCCCGACGACAACTGCATGTATGTTCCGAATCCCGATCAGGAAGACTATGACGGTGACACGGTTGGCGATAGCTGCGACAACTGCATCTATGTCTCCAATCCGGATCAGGCAGACTCCGACGGGGATAGCATTGGTGATGCCTGCGACTATATCTGCGGTGACGCGGATGCGAGTGGTGAAGTTGACATAGATGATGTTGTATACTTGATTACCTTCATCTTTTCCGGCGGGCCGGAACCGGTACCGTACGAATCAGGTGACACTGACTGTTCAGATGCTGTGGACATTGATGATGTGGTATATCTAATAGCCTACATATTCTCAGGTGGCAACGCGCCATGTGATACAAACGGGGATGAAGTGCCGGATTGCTGACCCTTAACATCAATAGGTAACGATTATTCGGGAGTCGCGGAAGCGGCTCCCGTTTTCTTGCCGCGATGTCTGGAATCCTCTCCTGACGGAACTGAAAGCTGTGTCATAAGCGGAGATAATAGGTCGTAATACTCGCTAATGAGTACGTCGAGCCACTTTTCGCTTGTTTCTTGGGCGAAAAAGCAGTATTGTAAATTGCATACTTCAAATTCTCGGCTAGATAGGACAACGTGAAATGCGGCCCAATATACCCCCAACAAGGAGTACCACAATGAGATCAAAGGCTACCATTCTGCTTAGCATGGCCATGATCATGCTTACCGTGTCGCTTCAGGCACAGACTCTCGAATATGTCGGTTCAACCCTCTGGACGGGTGCTGAGGACGTCAAAGTGAGAGGACAATACGCCTACTGCGCCTTCAGAAACGGGCTTATGATTCTCGATATCTCGAAGCAGCAAGAACCGATACCTGTCGGCCGGCTGTACTGCTCCGGCAGGACTATCCTGAGTCTGGACCTGGCTGGCGACTTCGCCTACCTGGCAGATGAGAGAACCGGCCTGACGATAGTGGACGTGTCAGATGT
>DAOVLC010000080.1 GCA_030631455.1 Candidatus Zixiibacteriota bacterium | reverse complement strand
TCCTTCTTCGATCCTTTCCTTGCACCGATCGACAGACGATACACCTCACCAGATGAAACTACCAGAGTAGCCTCCTGTCTTTGCCGTTGGCATCGGTGTGGCTTAGGCTAATCACTGTTAGCCTCCTATGGCGGAGAAAGATGGTAGGTCGATAGTGGAACCGGCGGTATTGTTGCAACCGCCGAGTTGCTTGGATCGCACTAACTCCTTGAATTGCGCTCGAGCCTGTCCAGGCTCAGTTGTGAGCAGGTCGAAAAGATTGATGCTGTTGGAGTCAAAAAGACAGGTGTACAACAGTCCGTCGGCAGCTAATCTTATACGATCGCAACCATCGCAGAATGGGTGGCTCACTGAACTGATGAAGCCAACTCTAATCCTGAGCGAACTGGCTGCGTAGTACCTGGCCGCACTGTTATACTTGTTCGACGATGCCTGAAACTGCCAGGGTAGCTGATTACGGATCTCTTCGCTCGAAATAAAACGCGGATCACCGGGAGCGCTGTAGCGATTCGGCATGAATTCTATGAACCGGATATCCAGTCCTCGACTGTTGGCGAATAGAATCAGCCTTTCCACCTCATCATCGTTGACGCCCCGGATCAGCACACAGTTCAGTTTGACATTACCGATATACTCGGTGGCTGCATCGATTCCGGAAATGACTTGATTCAGCTTTAGGCTGCCGGTTAACGCTTCGAACTTCGACGAGTCGAGTGTGTCGAGGCTGATGTTTGCGGAGTCCAGCCCTGCCGCGGATAAAACCCGTGCCTTAGATCCGAGAAGAACACCGTTGCTGGTGATAGCAGTGTGAACATCACTGTCCATTTCCTTGATGAAGGTCACCAGTCCACAGAGGCTTTTGTATAAAGTCGGCTCGCCCCCCGTGAAACGGATCTTTCGAATGCCAGAGCGGTGCAAAAATCGTATGGCTGATCTGACTTTATCATCCGGTGCTAACACTGTCGGCCGACGTTTGCCCGCAGGCATGCAGTACGAACATTGCAGATTGCAGGCAGATAACAGCGACACCCGCAGGTATCTGGGCGTACGGCACGTCTTCACTCTTGAATCTCCGCTTTCTTCTCAAGAATGGCACTACTCACAAACGAGCCCAACCCACCATGATCCCCGGCTTCAAAGTGTGCAGGCACATCACCAAACCGTTCCGGACCGATTGTAGCCACGATGTTCTCAAGCAGCGTGTCGGGTAGTTCCTTCAAGTGGCGCGTGACTAATATCTTTGGACGATCCGCGCGCTGATCACCCTCGATTATCCAGATATCAATTTGCTTCTCGGTCATATGCTGAAGTTGCCGGGTATCCAGCAGATCCGGCTGTGCAAAGATCGCGATTTCCTCACCACTCACAGCGACTGCTATCCCCGCGCCAGCCTCTCGGTGACGGTAGCTATCCTTGCCCTGTGTGTCGAATTGATGTGAGTGCGAAGTGTGCTTGATAGTGGCCACACGATATCCCTTGCTGGCCAGATAGCTGACCAGACCTTCGATCACCGTGGTTTTTCCTGAATTCTTGGCTCCCACTATAGCGAGTTCAACCATTGAGACCCCCGACTGCAAGGTCTTCCGGGCTGTTTATGTTGCGCCACTGACCTGAAGGCAAGGCCACTCCGTCAGACTTTAGTTCATTCAGCGCATCAGCCATGCGGTACTTGCCATTTTGTGCGCATCGATAGAATGCCCCGAGTGAAGATCTGTGATAGATTCCACACAACGGCTGCAAGCCACTCGATTCTTTCACGCCCAGATACTGCTGGCCGCGGTATTGATCGACAAGTGACTCAATCACTTCGGCACTCAGATCAAACAGATCGGCCGCTGTCAGAAAGCAGCTGTCAGCTTCGCAGTCCTCAAGGGCAGCGATGACACCCGCCATAGGACCACTTGCCCTGGGGCTGTCCAACACAACCGTGTAGTCCAGCGACGAGAATCTGTCCGATTGCCCTGCAACCAGCCTAACCTGCCTGAAGCACGGCTCACAGGTGGCTATTGCGCGCTCCAGCAATGATTGGCCGCCTATCTGCAGGAACAGCTTGTCGACTCTCATTCTGTGACTGCTGCCGCCAGCGAGTACATATGCGATGAAGTCACTTCTAATCATAAGAAACTACTGCCGGTGTGCGGCGGAAGAGAGGTGATGCTGCGGTCAGCAAAACCTAATATTCGCTTTCCATGCCATGCCCGAAAAGAACACACCTTGAGTCACCATATTCTTTGGCCCAACGTCAGACCACAGGCTACATTTTACACAAAACCCCTCGGCTGGTCAAGCGAATGGTGCTCTCGCTCGACAAATACTCTCCAAACCGGCCAGATATCTATGAAAACTGCCTGATCGCTCGCTACGCACGGCAAGAAAAGCTTTGGAACTTGGTATCCGTCCGACTATTTTAGTCCGCTGACGACTTATTGGAAACGTTCAAGTTAGATCGAGACTATGAGATGAATGATACTTCCGCAAACGAGCTTTCGTTGACAGGGTACCGGGTTCTCGACCTGTCTCGGATTCTTGCAGGTCCATATTGCACCATGATTCTCGGGGATCAGGGTGCCGAGGTGATTAAGGTGGAGCGGCCCGACACTGGCGATGATACCCGCACCTGGGGACCGCCTTTCTCCGGCGGTGAAAGCGCCTACTATCTTTGCTGCAACCGGAACAAGAAATCGGTCGTCATCGACCTCAAACAACCCGCAGGCCTGGAACTCGTACGCGAGCTGGCTAAAGTCTCCGATGTCCTGGTCGAGAATTTCACACCCGGTTTGACGAAGCGCTTCGGTCTGGACTACGAAACGCTCCACGAACTCAACCCGCGCCTGGTCTATGCCTCCATCACGGCATACGGTCAGGACGGCCCCTACCGGGATCGGCCCGGCTACGACATGGTGCTCTCCGCTGTTGGCGGTCTCATGTGGATTACCGGCGAACGGGACGGGAACCCATGCAAAGTCGGTGTGGCGATCACCGATGTGCTCACGGGCGTCTACGCGTCCAGTGCGATCACATCCGCCCTGTTATGGCGGGAACGCTCCGGACGGGGGCAATTCCTCGACATCAGTCTTCTCGACGTCCAGGTCTCCGGTCTGGCCAACATCGCCAGTAACTATCTGGTTGCAGGCAAGGAGGCCCAGCGCTGGGGTACTGCGCACGAGTCGATTGTTCCTTACCAGGTATTTAACACCATGGACCGTCCGATTGCCATCGCGGTGGCGAATCAGAAACTATGGGTCAATTTCTGCAAGCTGGTCGGCAAGGAGGACTGGCTGAATGACCCACGGTTCGAGTCCAATCCTAAGCGTGTCGAGAATCGCGAAACGCTTCTGCCGCTCGTCGCCGCATTGTTTGCTCAGAAGACATGTGATGAGTGGATGGAACTGCTGGTTGGGGCAGCGATTCCGTGCGGTCCGGTCAACAATATGCAGCATCTATTTGGCGATCCGCAGGTGCGGCACAGGGGCATGATCGCCGAAGTGCCACATCCCACAATCGGTACGCTCCGTCTCACCGGAATACCGATTAAGGCTTCCGAAACGCCGGGGACTATTCGCCTTCACCCACCCCTCCTTGGCGAGCACACGGCCGAAGTGCTGGCCGGAGTGCTGGATTACTCATCCGATCAAATTGAGGAGTTGAAAGCTAAGGGTGCAGTCACATAAGGCTGACTAAAGAGAGTGGTCGGATTACTCACCTGTAGAGATAACGCGGCCGGAATGTGTGAACACGGTCGCACGCGTCTCGCGCACAAAAGCACAAAGCGTGATGTTGCATTTGCTCGCCACGTCAATTGCCATTGATGTCGGAGCTGATACTGCTGTGATCAATTCGATCCCCGCGCGAGCGCACTTGCCAACCATCTCCAGACTGAGTCGGCTGGTGAGCGCCGCCCCCCGACCTGAGGTCCGGATGTCGTCCAGCAGGCACTTTCCGATTGCCTTGTCGAGTGCATTGTGGCGGCCAGTATCCTCGGCGTAGGTAAGAATCTCTCCGTTCTCATCATAAACGGCCGCCGCATGTGTCCCGCCACTTGCTTCGAACAGACTCTGCCGCTTGCGCAGGTCGTCGTGGACGGAACGCAGCAGCCTGGCCTTGATTTTCAACGTATCGTCGACGCTCGGCAGCGCATCAATTCGCTCCTTGAGATTCTCACTCCCGCACGCACCGCAGGAAGAAACGATCATCAGATTGCGGCCAGCATCCTCGATCCTCGGAATCCTGTCAGTTAACCGGACGCGAATGGTATTGGGATCATCGTCGCATTCTTTGAGAACTTCGATATCGGCCATGCGCTCGACGATGCCCTCAGTAATAAGGAAACCAACCGCCAAGGCTCGTCTGTCGGTGGGAGTGCATAGAAATGTATAAGTTTCCACGCCCTCCACGTCGATTGTTACAGGGACTTCCTCGATAACACAGATTTTCTCCTCCTCAGGCTGATCCGCGGCATCCCCCGTCGAGATGCGTTCCGCCAGCACGTACCTCACGGCTTCGGGATACTTGTCTGGTCTGTCCTCGGTCAACTCACTCGACCCCATCGATGTACTGACTTTCGAATGTAGAGATGTCTTCGCAAATGACCGGCATTACTTGGGCGGAAGCAAGCCGATGTCCGCCTTCGGCTCCTTGGGTCGGTGGATCCGACGGAACTCGAAACCGGCTATGTTTAGCGTCGGCAGAGCACCGCAAATCAGAACCGCCTGTCTCAGGATCAGTCCGCCCGCAAGCCCTAATACTGCACCAATCGCAACAACGGCAGCAATGCCTGTTTCGGCTCCGGCTGCGGAGCGATATACGATTATCATCAGAATTAGAGGCGCGGCAAGTCCAAGGATGAAGTACCCGATGATGAACATGTACTTGCGCAGAATGCGCATCGCCGATTCTCTGGAATCGGGCTGTCGGAAGGCCGCCTGCAGGAAGAACATGATTACAAGCACCTCCAGAACTACCAGGCCGGCAGCCTCCAGCGCCATTGTTCGCAGAGGCTCCAGTGTGGAAGCGACCGTACCGAACAACGTCATACCGAGCATGATCGCGAAATGACCAGTAACCGTCGCAGAAACAACGAATACCACCGGCACCACACCCGAGCGCCAGAATGGTATCCCTTTGGACGCGCTGAGCAGGATACCGGTGTATGCCATCGTCCCGATGGCGAACACGATTCCTGCGACGGCGATGACGTCAATGGTGGTTTTACCACCGGCCGCGTCACCGACACTCGTGAACTGATGCAGGACCAAGTGCAGGAACGATAAGATCATGAAAATGGATATGATCCAGGTACCGCGGGCGATCCAGGAGCTCCCCGGTTTCATTCCAGAGAGAACGGCATGACTCGGGGAGCCCAGGTCAGCAATGAGGAAGAGGGTCCCAATCAGGATAGCCGGGAAAGCGATCCATAACCCAACGGTCGTTGACAGTTCGAGGCCTGCCCCAAGGAAGCTGTTGACAGCGGCGATCGTGTAAGCTCCGCCGGCGACACCTCCGAGAAATAAGTAAACGGCGATGAGCCAACCCCAGTCATGTTGTAACTGACCATTAACTTTCGGATCCATAACACTTCTCCCAAATGACTGCCCGCTGTTTGCGGCCTGTCCGATTCTCCGGTACCATCACCTCGGAAAGAGGTAGTACACCTTGGGCTTGTTCCCGAACTCCGGATTCAGAACTTGCCCACGCTCCTTCTTGATCAGGATAGATACTTCGCTGTTCGGGTCGTCGATAGGTCCGAATATACGTGCCTTAGCCGGGCATGCCTCGACGCACACCGGCAGTTTGCCCTCGCTGACCCTGTCCAGACAGAAATCGCACTTCGTCGCCACGCCGACACCCGATTTCTCCTCCCACGCCTTCTTCTGGAACTCTTCCAGAGGCGAAAGCGGGAGCCCGTCAGGGAAATAGCTCTCCCACTTATCTACGCTGTACCGCGCGCCATAAGGACACGCCATGATGCAGTACTTGCATCCCATACACTTGTCTTTGTCCACTATCACGATCCCGTCGTCCCGCTTCTGTGTGGCTCCGGTAGGACACACTTCCAGACACGATGGTTCCTCGCAGTGCATGCAGAGCACCGGGAGGGACTGCCGGACGACGTTAGGATAAGTGCCTACCTCACTCATGAGCACACGTGCCCAAAAAACTCCCGGCGGCGTATGGTTCGTGGTCTTGCAGGCCATGCTGCACGCGTAACACCCGTAGCATCTCTTGAGATCGATGACCATTCCGTATTGTGGCATATTTGGCTCCGGTCGTGACGGTTCCACGACATCCTGACTCATTGTTCGACTATTCATCTGCTTTGTAGATCTTCACTCTGGCGCAGATGTCCTGGTTAAAAGTAAGCGGATCGGTGTGATCCAGGTCCATCTCCACCAAGTCGTTAAAGAATGTTCCCTTGTTCCTGGCAACAGGCATGTACTTACCCCAATGACCCGCGACGGCGGCTATGGCGAGATGGTGCGGTTCGATCCCCTCGCTGAGGGAGACCCAGCCCTTTACACGATGTCCCTCCGGATTCTCGAGCCAGACCTTGTCGCCGTCAGCGATCCCCTTCTCCCTGGCAGTATCCACATGCATTTGTATAGCGTAGACGTTCGGATCCTCCTGCGAACATTCGTCGAGATAAGGATTCTGCTGTGTCATCGAGTTGCAGTGCATGACTGCGCGCCAGTAAAACGTGTGCATATCGTATTCAGGATTGTCTTGGGTGTGCGTAGGGCACGGATACCAGTCCGCCAGCGCTTTGAAGCGAGACCAGTCGAAGTCGAAGAAGTCCTTGCCGCCGTATTCGTTCCACAGCTTGTCGATCTGCTCGCCGGAGTCGATGAAGTACTCGAAGTAGACCGGCACCCTCGAGGGATTGAACC
>DAOVLC010000316.1 GCA_030631455.1 Candidatus Zixiibacteriota bacterium | reverse complement strand
CCCATAAGAAGGCGGTGCATAGGATAAGGCGCCTGCATGTCTTCCAAGATAACAGCCAACGCTTCGTTCTGCGCACCTGTCAGGTCGAACGGGAGGATATCATAGTAGTCGGCGAGAAGCGACGAGGGTGGCGCGTACGTCCGGGCTTTGCGTTTCGAAGCCGCCGCCGCTTTCCCGAGCGCAAGCCTGAATTCGAGCATGAACAACTCGTCGAAGACAAGTCTTTCCCTCGCAGCTTCAAGATCAGAATCGCTCTCAGGGAAATGGATCTCCCGCAGCGCCTCACCGAGAGGCATAAGTTTGTTCTCGGCGATCAGCCTGTCCGGCAGATAATCGACAACGCTCGGCAGGTGGTTTTCTATTGCAGCCTTGATTACTCTCCTGAAACCCCGGCTGTCGAATCCGAACCGTGTCAGTTCCGCCGTTGATGGATATAGCGGTATTATTCGGCCTGAATGAGTCAGGTCTTCTGTGTTGTCGTCCTCTCCGAGAAACTCATATTCCGGGTGAATAATCTGCGGCCCATTGAACGAAGTTACCGTACCTGTCACGGCAAGGATATCATCTCGCTTGAACGCCTTTTTGAGATAACGAATGCCCCGGAACCAAGTGAGTGTCAGATAATCTTCGCCATCGGAAAGCAGCACTTCGTATACGGTGCTGCGACGCCCTTTTAAGACTCCATGCGAAACGACTGTACCGATGGTCGAAACCTTATCTCCCTCAGAGAGTTTGCTGAACGGCATTATGTTAGACCTGTCGAGCCATTTGCGCGGGAAGTGTCTGAGGAGGTCGATTACCGTCTCAATGCCGAAACTCTTGAGCGCTTCGGCTCTTTTCGGCCCGACACCCTTGACATATTGTACCGGCTCCAGGTACGAGGCTCGTCTCTCTGACATGGGCTGAAGTTAGTCTCCGTAAGGCGATGCTGCAATAGAATATTTGAAGATTTTGGTTGATATGTACACCGCGGTTCGTATAAGAGGGGCAGACTCTGCAGAGAGAATGTCAAATGTCAAATCCAGAAACAAGGGAATAACGGAGATTGTGTTTTGTATAAGCAGGTAGAGAACACACAAAACAGGAGGTGTCACAGATGAAAAGGAACCTGATGTTGATGACATTGCTCGTGATCGTACTGGCAGTTGGCGCTCAAGCCGAAGTGGCTATTACGGTTTACAATCAGGATCTCGGCCTTGTAAGAGATCGCCGCGCTCTCGAATTCGAAAAAGGAGAGTTCGAGCTCAAGTATACCAATATACCAACCTCGATCGATCCGACATCAGTGCATTTCAAGCTTCTTGATAATCCTGACGCCGCAGCGCTTCTCGAACAGAATTACCGGTATGATTTGGTGAGCGCCTCGAAGATTCTTCAGAAGTTTATCGACAGTGAGATAGAGATAACATCGACTGCCGGGGATGCAGGCAAGTTCTACTCCGGTAAGCTGCTGGCATTTGACGGCAGCCATGTCACGCTCCTGACTGATGACGGAGGCGTCAAGGTGATCGAGCTCAAGTGGGTCTCCGATGTGTCATTCGCGAAGCTGCCGGAAGGCTTGATCACAAAGCCTACATTGGTCTGGAAGTTTCTCTCCGATGTTTCCGGCAAGCAGAATGCAGAGGTGTCGTATCTGACCCGCAATATCAACTGGCACGCGGAATATGTCGCGGTAGTCTCCTCTGATGACAAGATGCTCGACCTGTCAGGGTGGGTATCGGTCGACAATCGCACCGGAGCAACATACGAGGATGCCAAGCTGAAGCTGATCGCGGGCGATGTGAACGTGTTACGACCGCAACGCGCACCGCGTTACGCTAAAGGATCAGTTGATATGATGGCTCTCGCCGAAGCAGGCGTCGGCTTTGAGGAGAAAGCATTCTTCGAATATCATCTGTATACGCTACCAAGGAAGACTACTATCGCCAATAATGAAATCAAGCAGATTGCGCTGTTTGAGCCCGCGACGACGCCGGTCGACAAAGTCTTCGTTTACGACGGGCGGAGATACGCTAAGAACGTCAGAATCATCCTCGAATTCACAAACTCCAAAGAGCGCGGGCTTGGAATGCCGCTTCCTGCCGGTAAGCTGCGAGTGATGAAGCGGGATACGGATGGATTGATGGAGTTCATCGGTGAAAACATGATTGACCATACGCCGAAAGACGAAGATCTAAGCGTCTATCTTGGAAACGCGTTTGACATTGTTGGAGAACGGAACGTCATGGATCGAAAGAAGATCACCGACGAAATGACCGAAGAGACGATTGAGATCAAACTCAGGAATCACAAGGAAGAAGACGTCACGATCAAGGTGGTGGAGCGATTCGGCCGATTCTGGAAGATTCTGGATGCGACCTACGAGTACAAGAAGAAGGATGCGTCGACTGTCGAATTCCTGATACCAGTCAGCGCGGATGGCGAGTCAACATTGAACTACTCGGTGCGAACATGGTATTAGGAGCGTTCGAGTCAGGTTCATGAGACGGTACGAAATGTTCCTGATTTGCTTTGACAAATGTCGCGCTATGTGTTAAAATGCTGCCCTGAATTGATTGTGAGCAAGGAGGAGAAATTGAGGATTTTCATAAGCATCATGTTGGTTCTGACTCTGTCGTCCACTGCGGTTGCCAAGCGTTTGACTTACAAGGCGCTGATAACTTCTGCCAAGATATACTTGAAGCAGATGCCCAAGGACTATAAGAAAGCTCAGGAAATGTTCCAGAAAGCGATAGCGGATTTCCCCGATGAGCCTCCTATTGAGGCGCATGCCGGCCTGGGCGAGATTCAAGCGGAAAAGGGACGATATGCCGAGATGGTGGAGCAGTTCAGGATAGCCGATTCCATCTGTGCAGATGCTACCGATAAGGCGCTGACGAAAAGGTGCAAGAAAGAGAGGATTCATGAGCGAACGGCGGATGTCCGTCAGAGCGTCTGGATCGAGGAGTTTAACACAGGTGCGGAGAATCTGAGCGAGGGGAAGGACCTGAGAGAAGAACTCGAAGATATCGAGGACGAGGAAGAGAAGGCGGAAGTTCTCGAGGAAATCGAGTCCCTATACAGGTCAGCAGCAGATAATTTCGTGAATGCAACTATGATCAATCCGGATTCAGTGCAGGGCTGGATTAACCTGGGCATTACATACTACCATCTTAGCACGGTATACGGGGAAATGGGCGTGGATGATGCCGTCCATATCCGTGCTCTGAAGGACTCGTCGATCGCCGCCTACAGACAGGCGCTCGATATACACCCGGACAATTTCGATCTTCTTTCTAATCTGGCAACAATATACTACGAGACCGAGGATTGGGAGAAGTGTGCCGAGACATTCGGGAGTATGGTTGCACTGCAGGCTGACAATG
>DAOVLC010000121.1 GCA_030631455.1 Candidatus Zixiibacteriota bacterium | reverse complement strand
CATCTGGTAGCTTTCGGCGCTGGGAATACATAGGTGGCATTCTCTGCTCCAGCCCTTAGGTACTGCCAACCATCAGCGGATAGCAGGGCTGAGATGGAGATGAAAGTACGTCTGCGTATCTGGTCGGATACGCATCTATTGAAGCCAGAAAGGATACTGGGAATGATTGAAAGTGGGATCGACCCTGCCAATCCTATTATGCAAGCTGTTAACCTCTCTAAAGAAGATACAATCTTAGCACACCGTGTAGAATGGGCGGGAACAAGTGCACAGCGTCGTCGGGGACTCTTGGGTCGCAAGGGGCTGGATACCGATGAGGCCATGTACATAGTTCCCTGCGAATGGATTCACACATTTCGAATGCAGTTTCCCATTGACGTGGCATTCCTGGCTAAAGATGGTCGTGTGTTAGCCGTTCACCATAATCTCAAACCGAATCGCCTTTCAAGAATAGTCTTCCGCGCCGAAGGCGCGTTGGAGCTATCGGCGGGCAAACTCAGGGTAACGGACACTGAGGTGGGAGATATCATTGAACTCCGGGAAGTAGATGATAACTCGTAATAAGTGTTGATTCAGATCGAGACTCTTAACGCCAATAGCTCCCGAGCCGTGCATATGGATGACGTTGCCCAGGTAATCGAGCACATCACCTCATGCGGCAACGCCCTATGTGGTACAGATGGCGATGAGAGGCCGGATTGCTGATCTGACATAAGACAAAGACCCAGCTCTGGGCGGTCTGTGTTCTCGATAATTGTCCGGCAGTTTCAATGAGTGAAGATGTTCTTCTCAAGGAAAGTATGCACGCTTGACTTTCTACATCATGATTCCGAGTCAAGCCCAAAAACGGTTGGATGCTCAGGTTCAGCTCCCTCAGCAGTCGCTTGTTCCAGGATGATCCGGATCAGTTCTTTGTCTTCAGGCGTCAGATCGACGAATTGATACCCAGTTTGGTAAATTCCACCGGACTCAATCTGATCACACCACTTTGCCTTTATATGAAAATCCAACTGCTGACCGTCGTACATGTTTCTTGGCAATTCGAATCTGCACTTGAATGTACGCCCTATCTTCACAGGTTCCGCAGAGACCATCATCGTGCCTTCGATTGTCAGGTCGGTCATTCTCCCAATGTGTCTATTCGTCACACTGTCTAACACATTGAATTGATCGACCAGCCGAGGTCTCCTGTATTTCCGATCATCCTGCATAATCATGTCCTAGCATCTGTGAGTACTAAGTAGTACGGAAGTTCATTCGAAACATAGCCGCAGCAAAGTAGGCTCAGGCTCCAAACCGGGAGACGGCACACAAGGCATATGGCCTTGCCATCAGGGTTTAGATAACGGCCCGGGCAATTATGTGTAAAGCTTTACGTTTCTTAACGCTTTCTGGGTTGTTTCCTTATTCTGGCAGAGCGCTTAAGCAAGTATGCTATGCCCAGTATCACCGCAACGATAATTAGTATTGTTGTGCTGTCCATCTGTGCCTCCGTTGTTTAAGTTTATTCAACCAACCCTCCAAGGGTTCTTACCAGGGTAATTGCTGCGGGTCCGATCAAAACAACCAGCAGCTCAGGGAAAATCAACAGAACAAGAGGAAATACCAGCTTAATGGAAACCTTGTTGGCCATCTCCTCAGCTCTCTGCCTTCGGTTGAACCTCATGGTATCAGCCAATACTCTCAAAGATGTTGCGACACTGGTGCCAAGCTTTTCGGTCTGTATCAGCGTAACCGCAAGCGATCTCAATTCGTCAACGCCTGTCCTGTCTGCAAGACCTCTGAAAGCTTCACCCTTGTCTTTTCCAAGCAGAATCTCATGATTCAAGAGTCGGAGTTCGTCACGCAGCTCTCGACAATTCAGCCCAACTTCGTCAGAAAGCTTTCGTACCGCCGCAGTCACGCTCAACCCTGCCTCGACACATACCACCATCAGGTCCAGCATGTTCGGCACCGCTCGTCTAATCAGCTCTTTCCTTCTCACGATTTTCCTTGCGACCCACAACTTCGGAAGAAGCGCCCCAACGATCAGGCCGGTTGCAGCGGCCAGCAAGATTCGGGACTGTATCTGGTCAAAGTAGAAAGCGCCAACACCGCCCAACAGACCTAAAGCGATCGAAAGGAGAATGACAGCGCTATAGTAATCGTATACGCTCTGCGGCGCGTAATACCCCGCACGGATAAGCCATAATCTTGTGGACGACTGATCCCCGGATTCCGGCATTACAATCTGCATGATGTTCTTAGTGAGCGAGCTGCGCGCACTCTTACTATCATAACCGGGAGCCGGATCATCAACGCTCATGTCCTTGAGACGTTTTCTTACAGGATTCTTCCTGACTGAAGTGTAGTAGAGCACCGTAATAGCTATGATGAAGAAGAAAACGAAGACAAGGCCTGTTATTAGGTATATATGCATGCCTGTACCCTAAATCTTAATGTTAACTATTCTCGCTATAAGCCATAGGCCAAGCAACTGCATTATTGCAGCAGCACCCAACATGTAGTTTCCGACCTTGTCTCTAATTAGAGTCATGAAGTAGTCAGGATGTATCACCAGCATAATGGCAATCACGGCAAGCGGCAGAGCTATCAGGACAAAACCGGAAAACCTGCCATGTACAGTCTTGGTACGAACCTCCCTCTTAAACCTGAATCGATCTCTAATAGTAGAACTGGTCTTCTCCAGAATCTCGGCAAGATTACCGCCTGTATTCTTGTGGATCATCATCGCAGTAACGAATAAGGCGAGATCCTCGCTCGGTACACGAGAGAGAAGGTTATGCAATGCTACGTCAAGATTAGCTCCAAGATTCTGCTGTTCGAACGTTATAGCGAATTCGATCCCGAGTGGGTCGGGTATTTCATGTGCAACCATCTTCAGAGCCAATTCAAATGAGAAGCCGGACCTTAGTGCACTTGTGATCATATCCATGGCCTCCGGCATCAGCGACTCAAATTGCTCAACTCTCTTCTTTCTCTTTCTGAGGATATATAGGATCGGCAGAAGTCCTCCGGGCACCCCGGCCAGGAATCCATAGGCCAAATTACCCGTCAGATAGTATACTATCAGTAGCAACAACCCAGCAAGGGAGACGCACGCCATAATCATAGTCCCCGCGTTCGCTGCGACTCCGGACTGGTCGATCACCCGTTGCAGGTTTTTTGAAAACATGAACTTAGAGAGAATACGGTCAATCACCGGAATGGTGCTGAGGCTGTCGTCTTTCATGATAGATTCATATATGTCATTTTCCGTCTTGCCTTCCGTGGCCAGATCCTCCATCCGCCTCTTCACGAGTCGCCTTGTTCGGGCAAACCGCTCACGCATTATGAGGCTAATAGACAGAGTGCTGAGGAATACCGCAGCAAACACCATGAGAGCTATGTAAAGCAGCACCTAGTCCACCTCCAATGTGCTAAACATGTTTGGTGGCAGTTCGATGCCTGAGCCAAGGATCTTGTTCAGGAAGTTTGGACGGATACCTGTCGGCTTGAACTCTCCAAGAATCTTCCCATCTTCTCCTACGCCGGTCTTCTCGAAGTTGAATATCTCTTGCATCGTGATGGTGTTCCGCTCCATACCGACTATTTCCGAGATACTTGATATCTTGCGCGATCCATCGCTGTACCTGTTAATCTGTATTACAACGTTGATCGCTGCGGTTATGAGTTCTCGCACAGCCCTTTCAGGGATATCAACACCTGCCAGCAGCATTAGGGTCTCCAACCTGAGAAGGACGTCCCTGGGTCCATTGGCATGAACGGTGGTCAATGAGCCGTCATGCCCCGTATTCATTGCCTGCAGCATGTCATAGATCTCCGGTCCTCTTACCTCACCGATAATAATCCTGTTTGGTCTCATTCTCAGTGCGTTTCTTACCAGATCTCTCTGAGTTACAGTCCCCTTATTCTCGATATTTGGGGGTCTGGTCTCTAAACGTACGACATGCGGCTGTAGAAGCTTTAGCTCTGCAGAATCCTCAATGGTGACCACTCTCTCCTCATGTGATATGTATCCCGAGAGAATATTCAGGAATGTAGTTTTTCCAGCGCCGGTACCGCCAGAAATCAGGATGTTGAGGCGTGCCTGGACAGCACCACGCAAGAAATGCATCATAGGAGAAGTCAATGTTCCGTACCTTATGACATCGTCCATGTTCAGAATATCGACGCGAAACTTACGAATAGAAAGTATAGGCCCATCCAGCGCTACCGGAGGGATAATAGCATTTACTCGAGAACCGTCTGGTAATCGAGCATCAACCATTGGAGATGCCTCATCCACGCGGCGCCCTACTCGGGAAAGGATTCTATCTATGATCAGCATGAGATGATCGTCGTCTTTGAAACGTGTGTCGGTCAGTTCCAGCTTTCCGTAGCGCTCTATGTAGACTTCACCCGATGCATTCACAAGTACATCTGAGATTTCCGGGTCGTCCATGTATTGCTCGATAGGGCCAAGGCCAAACGTCTCATTCATTATTTCAGCAATAAGCAGTTCCTTGCTCTCCTGAGTAAGGAATACTTTCTCTTCGGCTACCAGCAGAGCAATCACCTCTCTGATCTGGCGGGCAATTGTCTCTTGATCTGCGCCTGCGAGTGCAGTGAGGTCGAGCCTGTCGATAAGTTTCTTGTGAAGACGGGTTTTCAGTTCCTGAAAGCTGTCTCTTCTGTCCTTGGGGGCGGCGTCCCGTTCCAGGCTGGTTGACGGTGGGCTCGACACTGTATCTTGTTTCTTTGAATTCCTCCTGAAGTTCATTCTATATTCCTCACTCTAGGTTCAATGCTCAGTCATGCACTATGTACCCAGTTCTGTACTTCATTAGTCAGCTTCTCGATACTCTTACCAACGTTTGAAAGCCGTTTCTGCCCAGCCAATGGGATTCCGGAGTTGATCGATTCTATTACATCGCGATAGTTGTTTGGAACGGTCCATGTCACAGGATAATCGAGTGCAGACTCAATCTCGCTTGACTTTATATCATCTTTCTTACTTGATCGATTTATCAGAACCTTCAGCTTCTCGGTGCCATATCCCTGAGATCGCAGAAAATCCAGCGACTTCCGTGTTGCACGGATTGACGAGATACTGGCTACTGCTACTAATACTACATAATCGGAGTTACTGAATGCTGCAAGAGTCTTGTGATCGAATACATGAGGCGTATCGACGATCACAAACGAGTACATGGATTTCAAGTGTCGCAGGATCTGATCAACTTGAGATTCCTTAATCGTATTCGAATCTACAAGTCCCTTGGGCTCGGCAAGGACAAAAACGTTAGAGTCATGGCGGGTCATACAACCCTGCAGCTGCGTTTCATCGACAGAGTCACCATCACCACAGGCATCAAGTATGTTGTAGGTCGGCGTCAGATCCAGGTAGTTCGCAACATCGCCCAGCTGCAAATCCAGATCGACTATGGCGGCTTCCTTCCCTGTCAGGCGGGACATCGCCACCCCAATGTTAACTGAGAGTGTCGTG
>DAOVLC010000210.1 GCA_030631455.1 Candidatus Zixiibacteriota bacterium | reverse complement strand
GGATATTGACTCAGATGACATTGACGAAATCACCGACCGGCTGAATCACGGCACTGCCTACACTCACATGGCGAATCATCTGCCACTTGGAGCGTCGCTGACACTCTATCTCGGGGGTGATTCGCTCACTCTGTACGATGACCCGGAACTGACGATTGGGCCAATCGAGGTGAGTTCAGGCATAGTCGGAGCGGGCGGCCTGGTTGTCGACTCAGTCGGGTCTGACAACACCATCGAGATGACCCACGATGATCTGCAGATACTGAACAACGAGACGCTCTACATCGGACAGATCATCACATTCCCCGGCACAAACGGCGAATCGGTCAGGATAGTATCGTCGGATTACCTGGACGTACAAGCATACATAACAGTCAGCACTCGCATAGGTGACTTTTAGCCAATAGGGACAAGGAAGGAGCATAACGATGAACTCATGCAAGCTCTTCTATACATCAGTCGGCCTCGTGCTCGCTATGTTCGCGAGCGCCACCGGCACCGGCTGGGATGATGCGAGAAGCATCGCGATGGCCGGAAGCTATACGGCGGTTGCGCGCGGCTACGATGCCATAGCATTCAACCCGGCAAATCTCGGTCTGCAGGACAAACCGGGTACTCAGGTCCAACTGTTCGCTTTTGGATCGACACTCAACAACAACTCGTTTTCCATGAGCGACTACGAAAGATACAACGGCACATATCTGTCGGAATCCGACAAGCGCGAGATTCTCTCGAAGATTCCGTCCGAGGGACTCAAGTTCAGGGGCAACTCGGCCGCATCAGCGCTGGCCTTCACATTCGGACCTATTGCCGTCTCCACGACGGTCGAGGCGGCGGGGACGGGAACTCTCTCGAAGGACATTGTCGATCTCGCCTTCTTCGGAAACAAGATCGGTGAGACTATCTCAATCGATAATGCCGACGCGGAAGGTCTTGCTCATGTCGATCTGAACCTCGCTTACGGCCGCAGAATCAAGAGCTATGACTGGGGTGATCTTTCAGCGGGTGTAAACCTGAAATATATTTACGGGATCGCAAGCATCGATGTGAGTGAGTCAAACGGTTCGGCAACGACTCAGGTTGACGGAATCGATGCTGACGGCTCGATTTTAGTGAGATCAGCCACCGGCGGATCCGGATTCGGCCTCGATGTCGGAGTGGCTGCCACATACCGTAAGGACTGGGTGTTCTCCGCCGGCCTCAAGAACCTCGTCTCGTCTATAAGCTGGAACAAAAACGCCAAAGAAACCGAGTATACCTTCGAAGTGGTGTCGCTCACTGCCGAGACGGCCGGAGACGATTCGACGGTTGTCTCTGATGAAGTGGAGCGCTCGGTCGGATCATTTTCGACATCGCTTGCGCCACAGGTGAACCTCGGAGCGGCATACACGATCGGCAAATTTCTCCTTGCATCCGACCTGAAATTCGGTCTCAAAGACAAGGCGGGCGTATCGACCACTCCCGAAATCTCGATTGGATCTGAATTCCACCAGTTCAGCTTCATGCCACTGCGGGCCGGTGTATCATTCGGCGGCGTTCACGGTACATCTCTTGGGTTAGGCGGCGGTTTCGCGCTGTCGTCCTTCTACGTCGATCTGGCCTGGGCATCATCAGGAACATTGCTTCCGTCATTCGGAAGAGGGCTTACACTGGCAATCTCATCAGGACTGCGCTTCTAACGCGAGGGAGAGAGCTAATGCATCGTTCGGCACGCCATCGCAGATTGAAGGCACCGACTTTCGTGCTGGCTGTACTGATTCTCGGAATTGGCAGCACCGTATCAGCGATGCCTCCATATCCCGGCGATCAATCTCAATCAGGAAATGTCGCCAAGACGGCGATCGATCAGCGGTATACGGAGATTCAGTCCGAGTGGCTTGAGAAAGGAATCGATCAGCCTGCTGATATCGACTTTCAGAGTTGGCTTGCATCGACAGCCAGCACGTCGAAGAACATTCTCTGCATTCTGGTTAAGTTCCCGGATAAGTCGAATATCACTGATGCAGCATTCTTTGATACACTGGTCTACGAGAACCAGGTCGGCTCTGTCAGACACTACTACAATGAAGTCTCATACGGCCAGCTCGACATCGTGACCGTCCAGCTCCCGTCAGCACTCGGATGGGTCACCGCGCAGAACAATTACACATACTACACAAACGGCAACTACGGAACAGGAACCTATCCGCAGAATTGTCAGAAACTGGTTGAGGAAGCTGTTGATCTTGTCGCCGCGCAGGTGAATTTTGCCAACTACGATAACGACAGTGACGGATTCGTGGATGGTCTCATGGTGGTTCACTCCGGCAGGGGTGCCGAGTTGACGCATTCCGTTAACGATATATGGTCCCACAAATGGGAGATATCGCCAAGGCTGAGGGACGGCAAGTGGATTACTACGTACAGCATAATGCCGGAATACTGGTATAGTGCGGGAGACATGACTCTGGGTGTTTTCTGTCACGAGCTCGGTCATGTGTTCGGGCTGCCCGACCTGTACGACAGAGACTATTCATCCAATGGTGTAGGTAAATGGAGCATCATGTCGACCGGATCGTGGAACGGCTACCTCGGCGATTCACCAGCACACTTCGACGCTTGGAGCCGGATACAGCTCGGCTTTGCCACCTGCACGAACATCGCATTGACAACCTACGGCATTCAGATTCCGGATGTGGAATCATCAGGTACGATCTACCGGCTGTGGAGCAATGGCTCAATCGGCAATGAGTATTTCCTGGTTGAGAATCGGAGGAAAACGGGTTACGATGCAGCTCTCCCGGCGGAGGGGCTACTGGTCTGGCACATAGATGACAATGTCTCCCATAACGATGACGAATGGTACCCGGGTCACACGAGTTCGGGGCACTACTCGGTGGCGCTGGTTCAGGCGGATGATAATTGGTCACTCGAGAAGGGTCAAAGCCACGGAGACACGGGAGATCCATTCCCCGGTTCCAGCTCGAACTACGCTTTCACGCCGCTCAGCTTACCCAATTCGAATGACTACACCGAGATGAGCACGCTCGTCGGAATATCGAACATCTCGGCAGCTGCGGATACCATGACCGCCGACTTCTTCGTATCATTCATCTCGGCAGCGGACAACGCGGATTCAGACGTGCCACTCCCTGATGCTTTCACTATCGAGCAGAACTACCCGAATCCGTTTAACTCGGAAACCCGGATAGAATACTTCCTCGATAGCGCCGGTGAAATCAGGATAGAAATCTTCAACTTACTCGGCCAGACGATTCTGGACGTCACCGAGAATAAGACTTCATCCGGCAGTCATTCATTCACATGGGACGGCAAAGACAGCCGCGGGAATAATGACACGCCAGCCGGCGTCTATTTCTACAGGCTGACTTCAGGTAGCCAGTCCCAAGTGAAGAAGATGTTGTTCTTGAAGTAACACAGCCCTGCGAAGTGTCGCAAGCTCGAATCATTGCCCGTTAAGACAAGTAAACTTTGTTCGAGCTTTACTTCAAGTTGCCTCTGTTGTCATCACCGCCAACACGCGAAACTGCAGCATGATTGTGAGAACGATCGAAGTATGGCTTCTTCTTAGTCTCTTTCTGCTGCTGCCGTTTCTCCTTCTTCATTTGCGTGTAGCATGCCTTGCACCGCTTTGGGTCTTCAGTAAAACCTTTGCTCAGAAAGTAATTCTGCGCATCCACGGTAAAGACAAACTCCTCACCGCAGTCGGTGCATATCAGTACTTTGTCCTGAAGAGGTCCGAGTTCCATCAGTCTCCCCTCGTTTCAATGGTGATATCTCTCTACCTCTAATTAGTGCCTTCTCTACATGTTCGTGATACACTCAGGCTGTGAGTGTCAGATCTAATCGACGTCAGCTTACTCTTTCGTGCTCCCAATCTAACTGTTTTACAAACGACACGTCAACAAACATTTTAAACAGTTCCGAAAGCTGTACGACTGCTCCAGCCGGCTTGCACCGATTGACGGGCACCGGATTCACGGTCTATCTCAACATCATCATTTTCTTGACTGAAGTGAAGCTGCCAGCGGTGAGCCTGTAGAAATATATCCCGGACGGAAGGCTTTCGCCTGCGCCGGATTTACCATTCCACACGACCTGCCCATAGCCGGCATCCTGAGTTTCATCGAGAAGTGTAGCCACCGTTTGGCCGAGGATGTTATGAATCGTCAGGGTGACGTAGCACTCTGTCGGGAGGTTATACTGTATATAGGTCGTCGGGTTAAACGGGTTGGGGTAGTTCTGTGCGAGAGAGAATCGATCAGGTCCCGCCTCAACCTCAACATACTTCCTGATCAGATCTCGTATGGCCAGCGAAGCTGCGTCGTCGCTGCCATCTCCCAACTCGAAATAGATCGCCTCAAAGGCGCCCTGAAACTTCATCAAATCGGAATCCGTGAATATGTAAACGGGTCCGTCCATTGCGTGAGTCAAACCCCAGTTTCCCTCAATAACACTCAGATCCGCTTCATTCACAGTCCCGTCGCCATTGCAATCAGCATATGTCGCCGCGAG
>DAOVLC010000420.1 GCA_030631455.1 Candidatus Zixiibacteriota bacterium | reverse complement strand
CTATTGCCGACTGAATCGGGATTTCTGCGCTTCGTTCCGCCGGTCACCGTGTATAACCGGCAGGTATGCGACCGACAAGTTAGATAAAGAGGTGGAAGTTATGCGAACTACATCAATACTGGCATTAGTGATCATAGTCTTTGTGGGATGCAGCAAGAAAGACGACGTGGTGAAGATGGAGAATGCCGAGCAGTATTTCCCGATGGAAGTCGGCGACACGTGGCATTACACTTTCAGTGGCGCAGGTCAGACCTTTCCCATCATGCGACAAGTCCGGTCTGAAATCGATACGTTCGGTGCTACTTGCATGCCGGTCTATGACGAGCGTGACAGTCTGGAGGAGTGCTGGCGTGTAGATTCTGATGGCTTCTGGATTCATCTACTGGCGTTTCGTTATGTCCCTGATCCACCGCTTCTGATACCATTCGACATGAGATCAGATACTCCACATGCTTTCGATTCGGATGCTGAGGATATCCAGAATTCGTCGGGAGGCTTTAAGATAAAGGGTAAGATCACGTTTGAGGGTTACGTCACAAAGACGGTACCTGCCGGCACGTTCCAGAACTGCTTTAAACTGCGATATGATGTCGAGGATGATCCGCCCTACTCATATCACGAGTATTATGCCCCCAATGTCGGTCTTCTCGATAACGGCGATGCTGTGCTCGATTCGGCTGTCGTGGGAGGAGTCACATACCCGTAAGCAGACCTTAGATGACATCCGTTATGGTTGCTGCCCCACCTTTTCGAGTTCCAGTCTGGCAGGGGCGTAATTCGGATCGAGCTGTAATGCCTTGCGGAAAGCGGCCGCTGCCTCTCTGTTCATTCGTAGACTGGCGAGAGCGATGCCGCGATAGTGATGTGCCTGCGCCATCTTTGGCGAAAGCGCAACTGCGCGGTCGAAGAGTTCCAGCGCGATATCCGGCTTATACTGCTTAAGTCTCAAGGCACCGAGATTCAGAAGAGTCGTGACATCGTCTTGATTCAGTTTGATGGCGCGCCCCAGTAAGCGGTCGGCTTCATCAATTCTGTTGGTCTGGCTGCAGACAATAGCGAGGTTATTCAAAGCTGTCGTATAAGATCGATCGAGTTCACACGCCCGTCGGAAATTGGCCTCTGCCTGCCGGATGAGCTTTCGCTCCAGATATACCGCGCCGATCTGGTTGTACGCTTTGTAGGCTTTGGGATTGATCGCCAGTGCCGCCCGCAACTCCGCCAGCGCCCGCGTGCTGTCCTTTTGCACACGATACAGATGCCCGAGGTTCACCATTGCCTCCACTGAGTTCGGATTCATGTCCAAAACAGCGCGAAACAGCTGCTCCGCCTCCACCAAATTGCCGCGGTCAAGCTGTGCTCTGCCCGCCACCAGGTGCGCAACGAAAGAATTCGGATTCTTCCTCACTATCGCATCAAGCGCTTTTGCTGCCTCTGCCGGTCTTCCGCTACGGTCATAGTTCAGCGCCAAGTTGTACTCGGCCATTGCGTAGTCCGGTGCAATCGCAAGCGCCTCCCGATACCTCTCGATACCAAGCCGGTAATCACCGGCTTCCGTGTATGCGAGGCCTTCATAGAAGAGATTCTCTGCCCGATCTCTTGGCGCAGCCTTGATACGCGGGAGGTTGCAGATAATCATCAGCGCTGCCAGAAGAAGAACAAGTCGCGGGATCCGCTTTAGCTGTCCCGCTTTGATCTGATGGAAGACATGCCAGAACATAGCAGAAGCGAAGATTATGCTGACAGGCAGCATCACAAGGCGATAACGAGTAGAGATGAAAAAGAGCAGAATCGCAGCCGCCTGTGATAATACGAATAGAAGAAGCAGCCATCTTTCTCGCCTATGTTCGTCCGGAGAACGAGCCAAGCAGAAAAGGATCATCCATCCAATGGCCAGCGGCAAGACCAGCCCCGAGGGAAATGCAATAAACCATCGCCAGATGAGAACATCCAGAAGCAGCGAGTATCGCTTGAAATGATAAATGTCGAGATTCCGCTTTATCTCCTCGCCTGCAGGCAGCAGGTACAGCTTCTTGGCGAGCAGGCCGGCAAAACCGACGGGATCACCGGTCATCCATTCCAGCGCCTTGCCGGAGAAGTACGAAGATGACTGAGCGGGCGTTATGTGACCCTCGGCAGCAGCCTGTTGTATGAACTCATCCCATTCCAGACCGGGCCTGATCGCAGTCGTGCTGTCGTAATTCGGATGATTTCCGAGGTAGAGATTCGCCCCGAGGTTGCTGGAAACAAACACCAGTTCCCGGTCGAGCGCGTAGTTGCGCACGCTGGTCGCTACGATGAGCGGCAAGAAGCCTATCAACAGATACACAGATGCCCGAATGGCTGCACGCGTGTCCCGGTCGCTGCGCCAATGCTTCAGAATCAGCAAACCAATAAGCACAGGCAGGAATGCGACTATCAGACCGTGTCCGATTTGCGCTACTCCGAGCAGCAAACCGATACCGATAGCAGTTGCAGGACGTGGCGACCTGTGATACGAGATCGACAGCAACAGAGTCAGCAGAATCAGGAAATTAAGGAGGACCGGCGCCAGAAGCTCCGATGAGAAGAAAATGAACGG
>DAOVLC010000281.1 GCA_030631455.1 Candidatus Zixiibacteriota bacterium | reverse complement strand
GTATCGGCATACCTTTCGAGGATGATTTTGAGGCAGATGAAGGCTGGACCATATCAGGTGGAAACTGGGCGCGAGGTGTTCCGGCTGGCGGCGGCGGCGAATACGGTGGACCAGATCCGACTCAAGGTTGTGTCGGTATCAATGTCTTCGGATACAATCTTTTTGGCGACTATGAGAACGGTATGCCTGAGAGACATCTGACTAGCCCGGCAATCGATTGCAGCGGCCTCACAGGTATCCAGCTCAAATTCTGGCGCTGGTTGGGAGTCGAGCAGCCGATGTATGATCATGCCTACATTAGGATAAGTACCGATGGGAGTTTCTGGAACACTGTGTGGGAAAACGGTGCCACAATATCGGATGGCTCGTGGATGCTGATGGAGTATGACATCTCTGACATCGTGGATAACGAACCAACAGTGTATCTACGATTTACGATGGGAACTACCGACGGCGCCTGGAAGTATTGCGGCTGGAATATCGATGGTCTCGAACTGTATGCCTATATGTGCGAGGAACAGATTGACTCGGATGAAGACGGTCTGTGGGACTATGAGGATAACTGTCCGTTCACGCACAATCCTCTTCAGGAAGATGAGGACGGTGATGATATTGGCGACGTTTGCGATAACTGTATGTACTTCCACAATCCCGATCAGGAAAACGCTGATGGCGATGTCTTCGGTGACAGTTGCGATAACTGCATAAACACTGACAATCCTGCGCAGGAGAACGAGGACGGCGACGCCCTCGGCGATAGTTGCGATAACTGCATCTACACCGTCAACCCAGAGCAGGAAAATGAGGACGGCGATGCGCTTGGTGACAGTTGCGACAATTGCATTTACGCAGTCAACCCTGAGCAGGAAGACGAGGACGGCGACGCCTTCGGTGACAGTTGCGACAACTGCATCTATGTGGTCAACATGCTGCAAGAGAATGAAGATGGTGACGCCTGGGGCGACAGCTGCGACAACTGTGTCTTCGTTGTCAATCCTCAGCAGGAGGATACAGACAGCGATGGCGTCGGCGATAGTTGCGATAATTGCATAGACGTGGCCAATCCAGAGCAGACCGATACGGATGGTGACCAGATCGGCGATGCATGTGACTGGCTGTGCGGCGATCCGAGCAATGATGGCAAGGTTGACATTGATGATGTCGTATACATAATTTCGTACATTTTCCTCGGCGGTCCGCCACCGGCGCCGCTGGAGGTTGCAGGCGATCCCGACTGCTCTGGTGAATGCGATATCGATGATGCCATATACCTGATAAACTATATCTTTGCCAAAGGTGCGTTACCCTGCGCTGACTGCCCGCAGTAATGCGAAACTGATTGCGCTGTAAGAAACTGTGAGAAGCCCGCTTCTATGAGGCGGGCTTTTCTTTTCTATTCGAGGCTGGCAGCACGAATAAAGTCGCGGATATCAGCGGGAACTCACGGGTGCTTTCTTTTGTCCTTGCAAATATGGACTTTATCACTATATTTTTGGTGGCATGTAATGCGCTGACATCGTTGCTTGTCTTTGCAAAATGACAAAGAATTACTACTGACCATGCCATGTCAGCCGACACCTAAATTTGGAGAACAGATATGAGGAGAAGAGATTGCAGAGTTCATAGAAACGCGGCGATTGTTTCGGTAGTTGTACTATTTCTGCTGACTGCACTGGCGTTCGGTGGATCGATCGATGGTGAGATGTCTCTCTACCGCCTGAGGGCTGAATCTCCGGGTATCAGAGTCTATGAAGAGGGTGGGCGGATAACGCGCATCTATGGGCAGGCATTTGGCTTCGGTCAGAGTCCTGTGGATGCCGCCGAGCAGTTTCGGACGGGGCACTCGGGAATATTCGGTGCAAAACCCGAGGATCTCCGCCCGGAAAGTCTCTTGGAAGACAGGCGTCACACGCAACCAATGATGTATGATCACGCAACTGGCGATTACAAGTTTACTCTCGTGTACTACTCCCAGTACCTGGATGGTATCCCGGTATTCCGCTCGGAGGTCAGGCTTTTGGTTCGAAACGAGCCGGGGTTCCCGATAGTCCTTGCGGTATCAGCATTGCGTGATCTGGGCGATCTCCAGGTTGGTAACCTGAACGGTATCAGTTCTGATCTCGGCAGGAGTTTTGTTGAGGCGTATAATCCTCGATTAACCGATTTCACCGGGCCCGAGATGATCATCTGGGCCGGTTACGATGACATCGAATCCGAGCCGACTCTTGCGTTCAGGTTCATTGGCTCCAATGACTTTCCAGAGAAGCTTCTGTATATAACCGATGCGATCACGGGAGAGATTCTGTACGAAGAGGATCAGATAATCTTCGAGGATGTCATCGGCAATGTGAGCGGCTATGTCACTGAAGGGACAGCTGCCGAACATTGCGAAGAGGAAATGCTGACACCATTGCCTTATGTGGGTGCAAGCATAGGGGGAACCGATACTTACGCCGACAGCAACGGGGACTTCATAATCCCGCACGAGGGCACTTCTTCGGTCGTGGTACGTTCCCAGGTACGTGGAGAGTTCTTCGAGGTCTTCAATAGTGCCGGCGAGGATGCGATACTCTCGCAGTCGGTGGTTCCGCCAGGCCCGGCTGAATTCGTACACCACCCGCTTAATACGGAGATGACCCGAGCCGCGGTTAATGCTTATATTCACTCTAATATCGTTCGAGATATTACTCTCAAGTCCAATCCATCGTATCCGGGAGTATCGACTCAGACTGCGTTCCCGGTCTATGTCAACCGCAGCGACGGTTACTGTCCCTGCAATGCATGGTATAACGGTTCCTCCATCAACTTCTGTACGTCCGGGGGTGGATGCCCGAATACCGCTTTCGCCACCGTGGTCCATCACGAGTACGGGCACCATTTGGTTCAGATGGCAGGAAGCGGTCAAGATCAATATGGTGAGGGCATGAGCGACGTCATGGGTATCCTGATCACCGATCAGTCCGGAACCGGCTATGGCTTCGGCGGCTCCTGCTCCTATCCTCTAAGGGATGCGGATAACAACATGCAGTATCCTTGTTACGGAGGATCACACTACTGTGGAAAACTTATGTCCGGCTGTGTCTGGAGCCTGCGTAACGAACTCCTTGCCACCAACCCGGATGACTATCGGGACATACTCGCCAATCTCGCGATTAACGCAATGCTTCTGCACAGAGGTAGTGTCATAACACCTCAGATCACTATCGACTACCTGACAATTGACGACGATGATGCGGATCTGTACAATGGTACGCCTCACTGGGATGAAATCTGTGCTGCATTCGGTGCACACAATATGGATTGCCCCGAGATGGAAGAGATTCGCTTCAATTACCCGAACGGTTTGCCGGAACTTGCAGACCCGGATTCAGGTGTGACGTTCAGGGTCGATGTGATCCCGGGCATCTCAGTTCCTGTCGAAGGAAGCGGCGTTTTGTATTATTCGATTGACGGCGGCCCGTTTGAAAGCGGCTCCATGAGTGAGGTCGCTCCTAACGAGTACCAGGCTGTTCTGCCCGGCGCTGATTGCCAAAGCACGATCGAATGGTACGTGGAGGCGTCATCACGCGTCTCCGGTGCATTCTCAGATCCACCCGACGCCCCGACAACGGTTTACTCGGTAAGAGTCGCGACCGATATCACGACCGTTTTCGAAGATGATTTCGAGACGTACAAAACATGGACTGAGTTCGGATCGGCATCC
>DAOVLC010000176.1 GCA_030631455.1 Candidatus Zixiibacteriota bacterium | reverse complement strand
CCCGACAAAAGCGGCTCCGATGGAAACGCAAGCACATCAAGCTCAAACGGCAACACAGGATTCGGAAGCAGGTTGATAGTGAACGAGGGAGGAATAGTATCACCAACAGCCCCCACGATCTCTACATACTTCTCTCTGGCCTGTCCCGCGGTAGAGATCAGATCGATGACAGACGATGCACCGATAACCGCGAATGCCACCTCGACACTGCCGTCTGGAGCGAGATTGAACGGGCCGGTTGCAATCAGGCAGGAATGATCGGGCAAGCTAAGATAATTGGAGGTATCGATTATTCCGCCCGTCATGAACTCCCACTTCTCGCGATCAGTTCCGCCGTCATTATCACCGGTATAACTGCTGTTCTTGATTGCTCTGAAGGATGTCGCGCCACCATTGCTGAGTACGGCGACTCCGCGATATTCAGGATCATCCTTACTATACATATATCCTACGTTGGTTGAGGCTTCAAAGTCAACTCGGTCTCTGGAGCCGGCGTAGTCGCCCCCGTACGGCCAATCCCAGTCGGTGAGAATGCCTGCAACGAGATTCTCGACAGGCTGACTGGCAGTGTTCTTGATACCATAGATGATCATTATATAATCGTCGTGAGGCGAATCCGCAAATGCAAGCGTGCGTTGGGATATCCTAACTCCGATGGGGTGCTCTGCGCGCGAGTCATCAAAGATGGAGAAGCTTTCTTCATCGGCATCCGGCCCCGGTTCCAGGAACTGAAGATCACCTCCCGGACTGACCTCAAAATCATTGTCTGGCTGGTAGATCGGGTTCCGTACATTGTCCGACACATGATTCTCATCTGCAGCGATCAGAAGCCCCATCTCAAAGAGGTTGTTTTCGCCCGAACCATCGTTCGGCCAGGTGAATCCCGGAAGTTCGAGATCGACCACGCTGAGATGTGCGAATCCGTAGATGCCGTAATTCGAAGCGCCAAAACTGACGTTACCGATATCATGGACGAAGGTGGATCGAACAGCTTTCTCACCAACCGTGAACACGAGCGGAATATCTTTGGCATAGCTGTCCGAACCGGTGATGTGGAGCGTCAACGATATATCAGTGCCGGAGATAATGGCTACATCGAATATGACTTCAAATGGACTGCCATCATTGTTGGCCTCCCCACCCATGGATATGTTTCCGAAGAAGAATGATGAGTCGGTGACAACAGCATCCGGATTCTCAGAGCGCAGGGTAGCAATTACATCAGCGAGGCCGAGCCCTGAATTGCTTAGAGAGACTGTGATCTCTATAATATCCCCCGGATCTGGTAACTGGTTTGTTATGGTAGATATGAAAACGTTCGGAGCGTTGTTCGGGGCAAGAGCTTCGAGCGCCGCCGGTATATAGATCAATCCCTTACCCGACGTGAAGTCCACTCCCGGCTCCTCGATGTCTATTGCGGTTTCCATCAGAGCTTTCTTTATCGAATCGACTGGCGCGTTCGGGTTGTACTGCCGAAGAAGCGCTACGGCCGCGGCGACATGGGGGCATGCCATGGAGGTGCCGGTATTATAGTTATACGATCCATTGATAACCGGAACCGTCGACCAGATGTTGACCCCGGGTGCTGCAACCTGCGGCTTGAGAGAAACGCCGTCGCAGTCCGATGGCCCGCGAGATGATTGATAAAAGACCGGAAATCCCGGCTCTGTCGGATCGATCATTCCGACTGCGAATGTGTTATATGGTGACGAGGCTCTATTCGCTGGGTTTCTTATACTCTGTTGGGTGGAGCCGCCTCCATCGTTGCCGGCTGCGAATATACAAACAGCACCAAGCGCCTCGAGATTGTCGATCGCTCCCCAGAAGACATCCTCACATCCGGAATCGGTGTTCCTGTAGCCCCACGAGTGCGAAACAACATCAGGCACATCGGTGACCGTATTTGGGTTCCCGTCAGGATCAGCAGCCCACTCGAATGCTTCGAGTAATCTCTGACCGGCTACGTCGACTACGGCTGCCGAAATCCACTGCGCCGCCGGAGCAACTCCGACTGTGTCACCAGTCGCGTCATCGTGACCGACCATAATCCCCATCGTGTGTGTACCGTGCTGAGGTCTAATCGGAGTCGTGTGCGGAACCGAATCACCGAAGACCGGATCGAACCAGCTCTCCTCCCAGGAATACCCGTTGTTACCTCGCCAGGAGCCGGAAAGCGCTGGGTGTGTCCCGTCAATACCGGTGTCGAAGCTACATACTATCCTCCCCTCGCCGGTATATCCGAGCGCCCACATCGAGTCGGCACCGATTACTTTTAACGCGGATGTAAGGCTCTCGGCAGGGGCACTGCTAGGGGATGGTGGTTTGACGGGTACGATCAGCGGGGCATTCTCGATCTCGTAGATGGCCTCGACGTCGCTCCTTCTGGATATCTCACCCAGCAACGAGCCCTTAGCCGTTACACCAACGACGTTATCAATCCAGTATCCTTTATAAGAACTGACGTGTCCAAGGGCTGATTGAGCTCCCAGATACTCAAGTAGATCTGTCTGCGAGGCCTTCGCTTTGTCCTTGAGGTGTTTTACCGCAATAGCATGCCCCGCTTCCCTGGTATACAGGTCAAGCCCGAGGGATTGGGCAAGTTTCGGCTCTACAGAGTTATCTGCCATCACGATATAGGCGGAATAGAACTGCATTGGATTCGCGTCGATCTTCTCTTGCAGACGGATATTTATGGTTGCGGCCTCAATCGGCATCGTCGCCGCGAAAAGAATGAGTGTAGCAAATAGGATCTTCAGTGAAGTCTCAATCATTGCTGTCTCCTACCATATAACGAAACAGAGTTGCAGCTCTGGCGTGCGCGATCCATACGATTAATCCTAACCGAGAGATCTCTTTTTCTCTCAGACAATGGGCGATTACGCGCGTCATCCGGAGGTGTTTAGATACTTGAACGATCAGCCGACTTTGACTGCCGTTCCCGACGCAGTTACCATCAGCATGCCGTCGCGTATCACTTCGTAGTCCAAATCCACACCAACTATCGCGTTAGCGCCGAGACCCGTTGCCTCGTGAATCATTTCATCCAGTGAAATCTTCCGCGCCTTGCCGAGTTCCTGCTCGTATTGACCGGCGCGCCCGCCGACAATGTCCGTAATGCTGGCAAATATGTCACGAATGATATTTGCCCCGAGAATGGCTTCACCTGTAACAATACCCAGATAGCCGGAAATCTGTTTACCTTCCACCGACGGCGTCGTGGTGACTATCATCAAAGGCTCCTTTCCATGTCAGTCGCATGTTAAACTATGAAAAATGACTCCACAGGCAAGCGGTTTTTATGCTTCCGTCAGAAATGTACTGAAGATGCTCTTCAAGCCATTTGCACACGGTGGTAATGTCGCCCAAGTACAGTATGAGCAGACAACAACGGATCTGTTCCAGAAATCAAACCGGGGGCCACGTCTGCGACTCCCGGTTTCGATCATCCGCCTTCTTCGGTGAGACAGATTTGTCTTTGCGATGCTCACTCTACGGGCATTCTGCGCAAGGCTGAGGTCCCATGGAGAACACGTAGTGTATCAGATACACGATATCGTCAATATCTACGATCATGTCGCAATCGACATCTGCGCACGACAGAGGAGGCAGTGAATAACTGCCGTAAAATACGTAGTTAATGAGACAGACAACATCGTCAATATCGATGTCGAGGCTGCCGTCAATATCACCACAGAAGTTACTATCAACAATCGTCATCGTCACAGGCACCGCCACCACGGGGAGCACAAGTGAGTCGGTAACCAGCATGATGTAAATGGTATCCCTGTAGATGCCTACGCTAAGCGTGTCAGTGTCCATGAGTACGGGAAAAGTCCATGGAGTGAAGTACATAGGTATTTCATACGCCATAACGGTCAGCCAGTATTGACTATTGCTATAATCGAAAGCGACAGTATGATCGTGTATCTCGTAAACATGAAGCGAGTCGTACACGAATTCGCCCATCATCAGGGTGACATCAAACGAAGATGGTGAAGTCTCGACTACGAACTCAGGCGTTTCGCCCTCGACTATCAGCGTCACAGGAACAAACACATCCTCGTACCACACTGAGTCATCAAACGGGTTGTAGATGACAATGGAATCGGAATAAATTCCAGGCATAAGATCCCCGGCCTGAATGTCAAAGTAAAGCGAATCGGGTGTGAGATGGAGTACGTCAGCAGAGTTATGCATTTGCAGCCAATTGCTGTGATTCAGCGCATGAGCAAAGAATACGACTGAATCGCCGTGCTCCTCATACACCCACATGCCAATATTCGAAATCGACCCGCCCTCCGGTACAGTCAGTACGAAATGATCCGGTACCGCTCTTACGCTCGGCCAATCGGGATGCACTGTAATATGAACAGGCACCGCCACGGGTGGAAACATGAGCGTATCGAATGCTGGCTCTGGATCGATGAAGATAGTGTCGACATAGCTACCCGGTGCAAGCCCTGAGGCATTTACGAGAAACATGAGGGTCGTCGGGGTAAAGTACGGTGGCATCAGGTCCCAATGCGGATCGAGAATCAACCACGGCTCATTGCTGTAAAATATGAACGGCACAGAGTGGCCATGTATCTCGAACACATGGAGGGAATCGAACGCCGATTCACCCTGCTCTACGGACAGGTCGAACCACGTCGGTGCGGTTCCCACAATGTAGTCGGGCGGTTCACCTTCCACAACCAGCGTCACAGGCACGGCAAGAGTCGCAGCTTCGTATGCCATCACGAAGACCGTGTCGAAGTAGATGCCGGGTGAAAACGTGTTGGCATAAACACTGAGGAATACAGAATCCGGCGT
>DAOVLC010000413.1 GCA_030631455.1 Candidatus Zixiibacteriota bacterium | reverse complement strand
GATACCCGTAGTCGTATGCGATGAACTCCAGTCCGCCGACCGAACCTCGTGCAGATAGAACCGGGATAACAGGCCACTCGCTGTACAATGGGCCATCGATATCGTCTGAGGCTATGCGGTTGCAGAGAGCCTTGACATTCTCAATCCGGTGTGAGCTGTCCCGCTCGCGGATTGCTCCGAGGAATATCGCAAAGTACGGAATCAGTCCCAATACATAGATTACACATGCGATTTTCATAAGTCTTGGGATGCCCGGAAACCGGCTCTGTCGACGAGCAAGGTAATCCAGTCCTTTGGGTACTAACAGGATGGCAAACGGCACCGCCTGAGTGAAGTACTGCTGGTGAATTGGATTCGGAAGGATATGAATGAGCAGTATCAGACCGAGCATGAGGAAAACGAACTGGTCTCTCGACCGAAAGAGTGACCTGAAAGAGATTGCAGCCTGATCCCTGCACAAACTCAGAAATGATGCTGCCAGCAGAAATACGATTACGATTATCTGAGGATTGATGGCCAGCTTGCCGAGAACAAGAAGTCGCTCAAGGATTGCCTGCCAGAAGCTAATCCCCGGGTATCGGATCAGGTGAAATCCGATATTGTTGAACAGGAAGCTTTGAGGGTCGCGTGTAAAGAGAGAAATGGACAGAGCCGACGCTACAACAACACCTGCCAGGCAGACAGCGAGATGGCGCAGCCTACGCTTATCGGCATTCGCTATGATGAAAATCATCACCGGCAATATCAACGGAAGAAGGGTCAAACGGATATTGGCCGCCAGTCCGAACGCAATCCCGGATAGCAGTGCCCAGGCGTAACCTTGCGAACGGACGAATCGGAAAATAGAGAAAAGGCCTGTGAGTAAAAGAAAGTTAGTCCATGGATAGGTCTTCGCGGTCGGGTGCCAGGCTAAGATGAGCCCGGATAATGCATAAAGCATGAAGCTGACCACTTTCGACACATCACTGCCATTCTGCCGCCTGAGCATCAAGATCATAAGGCACGATGTCAGAACCGCAGCCAGAATAGACATGTATCTTGCATAGTACAGTGTGTCGAAGCCGTAATCGGATACCGGAGAGTATATATAGGGTAGAAGTGGCATTTGCGGGTAGCAGTAATCGAGATACGGAGTCTCCCCAGAAGCCACTTCCCACGCCGCCGCCAGATAGAACCCCTCATCCCCATCGATGAATCTGTTATGCACGAATAGAATCAGGAGTGCGACATGAGTCGCCAGGAGCATTACGATCGTCAATTTGGCTGCTTTCGGCATTCCTGCTCCCGGAAATTCTTAGACAGCGAGCTTCAATTGCGAATGGATGCGCTGTCGCCCTTATGGAACGGCAATAAAGCTCGGAAATTCGCCATGTGTCAAGGAAAACAAGGGAGATCGCGAACACAGAATATCGGAAATAGCTCTGGCAGAGAGGAAACTCCTTGACAAATAGGATCGGATGAGTATATTATCCACATGGAAAATTGCGTTTCAGCCAGTTTTCGATCCTCTATTCGGACTGCACCAGTCTACTATTATTATTGGTGTTGGCACATGCCCAACCGGAGGCTCGGATAGTGGCTGGTTAGAGACGTAAGTCGAAATAAGATAAAGTTTTAAGCTCACTATCCGACAAAGATAGTGAGCTTTTTTATTGGGAGAAACCATGGACCTTCTTCAGATACTAAAGAGGCCGGAATCGGCTGACCCGATCGTGCTTGAGCCGACAATTGTGGAGCTGCCGGGCGATCTCGAAACCCCGGTCTCTGCATATCTTAAGCTCGAACCAATTGGTGCGAAGTTCCTGCTCGAAAGCGCCGAGGATACAAAATCTGTTGGAAGATATACATTTATCGGCATTGCTCCGAAGAATCGCGTTGACATCCGGAAAGATTCGTGTCGTATCACCGGCTCCAACGAATCGGCAGAGATCGAACACAGACCGGAGGACGCACCTTTCACCGCGTTCAAGAGCATCCTCTCCCGGATATCACTCTCGAAAGACGTGCCTCAACTCGGGCTTCTCGGTGGTCTGGTTGGCTATGCGGGCTACAACTGCGCAAGCTTTTTCGAACCCCGGGTGCCCTTCCCGAAGGATGCCGATGAGATTCTCGGATCGTTTTATCTTGTTGACACACTTCTGGTCTTTGACCACCTGCAGCGGAAAATCAAGGTGATTTTGCTGAATGAAACCGGCAATACCGACTCCGCGAAGGCATCTCACGAGCTTCTCGGAAAAATACGGTCCGCCTTACATGGTCCGGTGAGAATCCCTCAGACGATGGTGATTGATTCGAGCCTCGATTACAAAGCCAACATGACACAATCGGCGTTTGAGGAAATGGTTGAGGAGGCTCGGAAGAATATATACGATGGAAATGTGTTTCAAATCGTGCTGTCGCAGGTTCTTTCCGGCGAGACAAGCGCTGACAGTTTCCAGATCTACCGCGCCTTGAGAATGCTCAATCCTTCCCCCTACATGTTCTATCTGAAATTCGACGATCTTGAGTTGATAGGCTCGTCCCCTGAGGCATTAGTCAAGCTCGACGAAGATCGTGCAATTGTCAGACCGATAGCAGGGACACGCAGACGTGGCCACACGGCTGAAGAAGATGCCGCCATGGCTGAAGAGTTAGCTAATGATGAGAAGGAGCGCGCCGAACATGTGATG
>DAOVLC010000198.1 GCA_030631455.1 Candidatus Zixiibacteriota bacterium | reverse complement strand
GGGGCCAAAGTCTTTAGATACATCGCGAGGGCTATAATCAAGGTGATGAATCCGATAACGATGTTTGTGCGGTCGATATTCGGCCTATTATCGACTATTTGAGTCAACGTTCTTTCCTCCTAAAGCAATCACGTCAACGTCCGAAGTTACTGAATATAAGAACATTGATCGGTTTTACAACAACATTCTATCATAGGAGCACACAATGCTTATCTGGTGCGCAATTCTGTTTCTATTAGGAATATCTGCATTCCTGGACAGTATCTTCAACTATGGAGAGATCTTCAGGCAGATTAATTCCGTATTCTTTATGCTCGTTTCGCTGGCCTTACTCGTGAGGACAACCTCTAAGATCAAGGCACGCAAGACCGAAGGGTACATCGAACGAATCGAGCATCTTGAGAGAGAACTGGACAAGCAGCCTCGTGAGTCTCGGAAAAGTAAGGAACAGGCCCCGACCCTATAGCTGCGGGTTCTCGATTAGCCTAAGTTTCTCGCGCGCATGCTCCTGGAGCAGCACGCCGTCATAATCGGTCAGGAGTTTCAGATAGGCATCCTGCGCGCCTTGGAGATCGCCCTGGGCCAAGTAGAGGTCTGCGATGTTCTTTTGCGATTCACCTCTGTAGAAACTATCCTGGAACCGGTTTAGGAGTTCCATGAAAGTCTCGAGCGCCTTCTCCGACTCCTCTAGCGCCAAATAGAGTTCTCCGAGCTTGAACATCGATACGTCCGCGAGGTTCGAGCCAGATTTTTCAGAAAGAGCCGACAGCTTGACTTTGGCCGAGTCGTAGACCGTACGCGCTATGAAGCACTCGGCATCTGCGAACAAGCCCAGATCGTATTGAGCAAAACCTACATTCTCATCTATCATCAAGAGCTTTCTCAGGCAATCGTTGACATACAGACCCTTCCTAAACGTGGTAGTAAGTCTTCCATAAAGCTGCTTCGCATCTTCGAACTCATGATTGAAGAATTTGATCTGCGCTCTGTTCCAGGTCAGTTTTTCCTGATCGGCCTCAGGTAGAAGTCGCAACTCGATCGCACCGTACAAGCTCTCCGCATCGGCAAGGTCGCCCCTCATCAGTTCACAGTCTCCTTTGCGCATAAGAGCTCGATAATACCAGCCAGATTTCTGCACACCATCCATGACCATGTCGAAGTAGACCGATGCGGAATCCGGTTCCTGAAGGAATCCAAGGTAGATTTCTCCGATCACCAAGTTCGCCTCGACTTTGTCACGGGAGCTCGGGGTGGACTCGACGATTTCATTCAGAACTGCAATGGCGGAATCACCTTCGCCGGCCATAATGTGGGCAGAAGAGAGCACATACCTGGCCTGAATGAAGTATGGCTGAGATGGGTACTGATCGAGCACATACCGGCAGGCCCTCGATGCGATTTCAGGGCTTTGTCGTTCGAGGCATCTTCTCGCGAAGAAAACGAGGAAGCTGCCTTTGTCGTCAGTCAGCTTATCAATCTCTTTGTACAATTCGTAGGCTCGTTCCAGACTGTCCTGACGGATTAGCATGTCGGCAAGAAACTTCCTTGGCCTGAAATTCTTCTTCTCCGATTCCGCAAGGTCGGAGAACGCCACTTTTAATCTCGCAATGTCCGCTGAATCATCGACGTAATCAATCAAGTGCTGGATAAGCCGTTCTCCTCTGGCAGCATTTGTGGTGTCCGACATCATGAACGCGAAGTATTGACGTATAGCTTTGCCGTAATTCCTGCTGACTTCATACAGTTGGCCGAGCTCGTATGAAAACAGGCTTTCATCTCCGAGCGCGATCTTGGCGTCAAGATATATCGCGATAGCACCGTCGTAGATACCGTTCGACCGATAGACATTGGCTATCCTGGGATAGACCATTCTGTCCGATTCGTTCCCCGCCAACGCTCTGCCGAAGTGCTTCCGAGCCGAATCAGGCAACCCCTTCTTAAGGAAGAGGTCTCCGTAAGACAGACAGACCTCCGGAGTCCCGCCAAGCAGCTTCTCAAGTCTGCCAACGACCTCTATGGCTTTGTCGTAGTCCTTTGACTCGGTGTAGACCTTCTGCAAAAGCCCCAGCACAACGGGATCGGACGGTTCCTTATCGACCAATTCCAGCAAGATATCTAACGCTTCTTCATAAAGACCTCTCTCCACAAACTGGCCCGCTTTCTGTAACTGCATATAGTGCGCCGGTTGCGGAAACTCCTCCTGCGGAAACAGATTTCCGCTTAGAGCCATGAGAACGACCGCGGTCACCACGAAGAGGTTTCTGATTCCGGTGGGGAACATGGATGAGGCCACTACTCGTTGACCTCCATGATCGCTTTGAAGTAGTCCTTTATGAGCGCTTCGTACTCGGCGGGGTATCCCTCCTGAAGAAACTTCTGCAAACGTTTCTCGTAGGACTCAGAACCGAGCCTCGCGGCGGCATCGAGTTGGTCCGGGCCTCTGCGCAAAACCTGTTCGGCGCTTTCCGCCCGGCGTTCCTCGCTGAAGTCCTGCCTCTCCAGCGAGAGCTGGAAATCGAGCATTCGCTGGTAGATTTTGCGCTGCCTGTCGAGTGTTCCGTCGCTGACACCTCCCTGTTCGAGAGACTCAACCACTTTCCTCATCTCTTCGCTCAGGTTCTCGAGACGGCCACGTATCTGTTTCTTGTCCCCGAATTCATTCTGCAGTTCCTGAATGCTCTTGCGAATCGCACCCTGCTCTCCAGCGAGCCGCCTCAGAGCTGCCTGCTGTCCCGGTCCGTCCATGTTGGGATTGTTGCACATGCTCTGGCTCTGTTCATTCATGCGCTTCTGCTGTTTGCACATCTGGCCCATCTTGTTGCACATGCTCTGCATCGGGTTGCTGCACATGTTATTGCATTCTTTCTGAGAATTAAGCGATTCCATTATCATTCTCGATGCCTGATTCAGCGAATAGATCGCATCCCGTTGCGAATTGATCGAACGCTGCCCGTTCATATCCGAGAGAGAGGAAGTCGATCTACCCATGTTCGACATACACTGACTCATGAACTTGTCGATCTGTCGTTGCATGAATATCGATTCCTTAGACAGCTCGAACAGATATTCGTTGAGCCACTCGGAATGCTTCTGCAACTTCTGCTGTTCCTCTGCCTTTCTCCTGAGTTCGGAGGATTCATTGCGGCAAGTCCGCACATCTTCGAGAAGCTCTTCCTGCTTGTCGGAGAGATAGAATATGTCATCAAGTGCCTTCCGCATTTTCTGTGCCATCTCAGCACCCATCGTCTGGCTCATTGCAGACTGAGATTCTTTCATCTTCTCTACCATCGCAGCAAGCTTCGATTCGGCGCTGTCACCCGACTTCATCGCGCTGTCTTTTTTCTCCTGTGCAAGGCTGGCGGTCATATCTTCTATATCACTCTCGGCACCCGACTCCTTCGGTGCGGAGCAGAATTTCTGAGCATCCGGATTTCGATCCATGTTAGCATCAGGTAACGTCGCCTTCAAATCTTCTGCCTTCCGCTTCAGGTTTTCCAGCGAGTTCCCGACCTGCTTTTCCTTGGGAGCGGCCTTTGGCAGTTCCGAGGTTTTCGATCTCTCAGTCAGGCTGTTGACATTCTGCTGATTCTTCAGGATTTCCTCAGCCAGTCTGATCATATCCTGCATTTTCTGCTGAATTTCCAATTGCTTGAGTTGGGCGATTGCGCGCTCGATGTTCTTCATAACATCTTCAAGCGACATTTCGAACTCATCGAGTGCCCGCTCGATTTCATTCTTGTCCATCTGAGAGAGAGCTTCCTGGAGCTTTCGCATCGCCTCTTTCATCTCCGGCGTGGCGACTTCTTCAAAGAGCTTCTGCAGCTCTTTCATCTTCTGCATCATCTCCAGTGTCAGGAGATTGTTCTCTCTAGCCTTTTCATTCGCTTCCTGGAACTGCTCCGCGAGGTCGTCGAAATTTTCGAAGAGCTTCATCTGCATATCGGCGACCGATTCGAGGTCCTGTTTTCTCTCCCAATCAAGCTCCCTCTCCATCTTCAATTCCTGTGCGAGCTTGTTGAACTCGTCGCCTATTTGCTTCTGCTGCTTCAGGGTCTCGAGGTATTCCTCAAGCTGATCCTCCCGCGAGCTCTCGATATCGGCGAACAACTCGTCAAGAGACGGCAGCCTGACTGCAAGTGTCGGTCCTTTCACCGACTTCGGGCCGGATATAACGTCGTTGTCGAATGCTTCGAGATAATACTCTATCCAGCTTCCCGGAACCATCCCGACGTTAGCCAGATCCCAGAAGTACTCTACACGTTGCTCGGTCTTGCCTCTGCTCACAGGTATTTGTTCGGTTCGATCCCATTGCTCCGCTAAAGTCATATGCATTGTAAAGTGAAGGAGCAGCTTCGAGAAACCGAAATCATCGGACAGGTTTGCCATGAGGGTTAACGCCATGTTATCGTCGAGATCGACATTGCCTCCCGGGTTGACCATGTAGATCTCAGGATAGGCGTCCTCCAGCATAGTAATTCTGTATTCGATCGGGTGCGGATTCGAGTAACCCGAGAGATCGACCAGATCGGCATGGTAAGATCGATTGCCCATCACTTTGAAGGAAGCAGTCGATACCGAATCATCGCACT
>DAOVLC010000211.1 GCA_030631455.1 Candidatus Zixiibacteriota bacterium | reverse complement strand
TTTGGGCAAGTCCCGGTCGCTTGACAACTACCTGCTGTTATTGTTGACCGGAACCATCGACAGGCGTATTTATGGCGGGATCAGGAATGAGGATTAATGCATGAAATACGATGTGTACGGAATCGGTAACGCCCTTGTGGACTATCTGGCTTTAGTCGATGATGAGTTTCTTACGAAAAACAATATTCAGAAGGGTATCATGACCCTGGTAGATTTCCCGGGTACCGAGAAATCTCTCGAGGATAATCCAAAGGGATTCGAAAGATGCTCCGGCGGATCTGCTGCAAACACTATCGTTGGGGTAGAGAAGATGGGTGGCAAGACCTGTTTCTCCGGCAAGGTAGCCAACGATCCGAATGGGGAATTTTATAGAAGAGACATGGAAACGGTCGGCGTCGATTTCTTCTCGAATCCGATCGACGGCACTACCGGATCGTGCGTGTCGTTCGTCACTCCCGACGGACAGCGCTCGATGCTAACCCATCTCGGAGTGTCGAGCGATCTTACACTATCCGATATAAGTGAGGAATTCATCGCCAATTCGACATATCTATATATCGAGGGCTACCAGTGGTCTACCCAGACCGCGAGAGGTGCATCGATCTATGCTATGGAACTCGCACGGAAACACAACACGAGGATAGCCTTCTCCTACAGTGACCCATTCATGGCAAAGTCATTTCGCGATGATTTCCTGAACATTACGAAAGAGTATGTTGATCTGCTCTTCTGCAACGAAGACGAAGCCATGGCAATCGCGCATGAATCTACGCCTAATGCCGCAATCGATATCCTGAGGTCGCATGCTGAAATGGTGTGTGTGACAACCGGCTCGGATGGGGCAATTGTGGCTGTCGATGGCGAAGTAACCGCAACTCCGGCGCTGAGAGTCAATAAGGTCGTCGATACGACGGGCGCAGGTGACATCTATGCCGCAGGAGTACTGCGGGGTCTGACTACAGGATTTGATTTTGTCTGCTCATCGATGATTGGCTCGCGCATGGCGGCAGCGGCCGTTAGCCAGATTGGCGCGAGGTTGCCGTAAGTCGAATATCAGTTTATGATAGTCGTTTATCTGGTCGACTCGACCAGTTCAGCAGCGAGTTTGAGTTTCTCTTCTCGATCAAGATCTCTATAGCCCGTCTCGATAATCTCGATAATCTCCTCACCGGCTCGCTCGACGATGTCGTTTATGACCACGTAGTCGTATAAAGACGCTGACTGAAGCTGAGGCCTGACGACGGCAAGACGCTCATCCATATTAGCCTCGGGGTGACGACTCTCGATTCTCCTGATGAGTTCGTCGATAGAGGGGGGAAGTATGAAGATCGTCAGAATAGAGCCATATATGCTGCGGTAGTTCTCTGTTCCCTTTGTGTCGAGTTCCATGATGACATCAGTATCTGTATCGGCAAACACATCACGCGGTGAGCCGTAGAAGAAGTCTCCGTAAACCCTCTCCCGTTCCATCAGCTCCCCGTTCTCATACATTCGGTCGAAATCTTCTTTCGACACGAAATTGTAATCGACGCCATCGACCTCACCCGGCCTCGCCTCGCGAGTCGTGTATGTGACGACACGCTTGATGTCCGTGTAATCGGTAACGTATTTCAGAAGCGTCGCCTTGCCGCATCCTGACGGCCCCGATATCACAAAAAGCCGTTGGTCTCTATCTCTATTCAGGTCGTTCATATCAAACTCGCTCGCGTTAGAAGCGACCCGTTCGGAATCAAACCCTTCATCGCGCCGTCAGGAACCCTTCAGCGCGACAAGCGCAAGATTCTTCGCCTGGATCAGGGTCCCCTGCTCAACCTGTTCTGACACAAGTATATGTGCAACGTTCCCTCAAGTCAAGTGAGAACAGGATTTCATCTTGCCTGAAATCTGGCGCTTGCCTTGCACTCCGAAACATAGTACCATAGTAGAAATGTTGGCAGAGGTCCCGAAGGAGTCATCATGATAAAGGAATGCAAGTCCAACATTTCTGGCCGATCTGGATAATGAGCGCGTGGGGCTGATTACATATCGTTTCCACGAAGATCAGTGTGAAGTGATTTCGCTCAACAGCCTAAAAGAATCGATTGGTATCGGCACGGCGCTTCTGGATGCGGTCAAGGATTCCGTTGCAAAGGCAGGGTGCAAGCGGCACTGGCTGATAACGACAAATGACAATCTTGCGGCAATTCGATTCTACCAGAGGCGAGGGTGGGAATTGGTCGCAGTTCACAGAGGGGCGATTGCCGAAAGCAGGAGGCTCAAACCGATAATTCCGGAAATCGGCATCGACAGCATCCCGATAAGGGACGAAATCGAACTGGAACTTCCAATATAGCCGCCAAGCGGCTTGAGCGCATCGACTTTGAAGGAGGGGGGCATCCTGGGGCGAAAAATGTCAAGACAGGCCTCACGCCGATCAGCTAAGAGCAGTTAAAGCTTGACAATGATAGCAGGCTTCATCTATACTAAGCGTTTGTTACAACTTGGGATAAAGCATTTAGGGTTTTAAAATGAGATGGACACAGACTTACATACCGACACTCAGGGAAGAGCCGGCAGAAGCGGAACTGGCTAGCCACAAGCTGCTCGTACGGGCAGGATATATTCGCAAACTCGGCTCAGGCGTCTATTCATATCTGCCGCTCATGCAGAATGTCCTTACCAAGGTCAGCCAGCTTTGCAGGGAAGAGATGAACCGCTTTGGCGGGATCGAACTCCTGATGCCGGTTCTGCACCCCGCAGAAATCTGGCAGGAATCTGGCAGATGGGAATCCATGGGCAAGGAACATATTCAGTTTCGCCTGAAGGATCGGCACGATCACGCTCACTGCCTCGGTGGAACGCATGAGGAAGTAATAACCGATATCGTTCGCGGCGAGGTCCGCAGCTACAAGCAACTGCCACTGATTCTATACCAGATTCAGACGAAGTTCCGCGATGAGATTCGTCCCAGGTTCGGTCTTATGCGTGGCAGGGAATTCATAATGAAAGATGCGTATTCCTTCGACCGCGACGAGGAAGGACGAAAACAAAGCTACAAGAAAATGGAGAGGGCATATTTCTCGTTCTTCAAGAGATGCGGGCTCGATACGGTTATGGTGGAATCTGACACCGGAGCTATGGGCGGTAGCGGCGCGCACGAGTTCATGGTTGTGGTCGACAACGACAGCGGCGAAAATATACTCGTGCTTTGCGACAATTGCGATTACGCGGCTAACCTCGAGAAGGCGACCGCTCTCGATACATCGAAGACGTCGGACGAGAACGAGAAAGAAATGCAAATCGTCGATACTCCTAATGCCGGTACGGTCGAAGAGGTAACCGCATTTCTCAATGTGCCTGCCGAGAAACTTGTGAAAACTATCCTGTACAAGGGTGAAAACGGCGTTGTTGCCGCACTGGTCAGGGGTGATCGCGAAATCAACGAAGTGAAACTTGCCGGTGTGCTCAATGGCGAGTTCCTCGAGATTGCCGACGCCGAAACCGTGCAACGAGCAACCAACGCTCCTGTCGGCTTTGCAGGGCCGGTCGGGCTGTCCGGAGTCAGGGTCGTTGCCGATCTTGAGGTACGGAAGGTCAGGAATGCCGTCATCGGCGCCAATCAGAATGAGAAGCACTACATCAACAGCAACGCCGGGCGCGATTTTCACATTGATATTGTCGCAGACATAAGAAACGTCACGGATGGGGAAACATGCTCCAAATGCAGCAAGGGCAAGCTCTATATGCGTAGAGGGATTGAGGTTGGGAATATATTCAATCTCGGCACGAAGTACTCTTCATCGATGAACGCATGTTATATGGATGAGGGCGGCGTGGATCATCCGATGGTTATGGGTTCCTACGGGATAGGAATCACACGCACCGCCCAGGCGGCTGTCGAGAAGTTCTGTGATGACAAGGGAATTATCTGGCCGCGTCCGATCGCTCCATACGACATGGTCATCACGCCGCTCAACTACGACGATCCGGAGCACAAGGCTACCGTCGATGAGATTTATGAGAAGTGCAAGACTGTGCACCTTAGCGTTCTGCTCGACGATCGGCTCGAACGAGCCGGTGTAAAACTAAACGACGCCGACCTGATTGGCATTCCACTTCGAATGACAATCGGCAAAAAATCTCTGAAAGCCGGGAAAGTGGAACTTAAGGCCCGCAAGGCTGTTGAACACGAGGAAGTAGGGCTGGAGAGGGCAGTTTGGAGGGCGGAGGAAATGCTCGCGGAGCTCTAAGATTATGCTTGCATCGAATGACGCTGGTGAGTATATTAATCGGTTACGGAGTGGGCGCGGCCCACTCTTTTGGCTATGGTTATGGATATAGCGAAAGAAGAACTCAAGAAGATGGTGATCGACATAATCGAAAATGAAGGATTCGAGTTTGTGGAGATGAAGCTCGCCCGACACGGGAAGCATCACTCGCTCCGAGTGTTCGCCGACCGGCAGGGTGGCATCAGCCTCGATCAATGCGGATCGCTGTCCCGGACTCTCGGACGAAAGCTGGAAGAGATCG
>DAOVLC010000332.1 GCA_030631455.1 Candidatus Zixiibacteriota bacterium | reverse complement strand
ATGATATAGTCCAGCACTCATTTATTGACAGCACTGTCGTAAATGGATTCGAATACTGGTACTCTCTGGTCGCCTATGACGCAGGTAACGAGGAGCTTGCACTTGGGCCTCTTGCGACGGCTTATGGCAACCCTGGTAGCGAATCAAACGCTGTATCGGTTGTGCCTTTTTCACTACCGGCAGGCTACTATCCCATCGACAGAACACTGGAACACACTGCTGAGAATCAGGGGACACCGAGCGACAGCAGGATAATCGTTACGGAGTTCAACGCGGACCTGATGACAGATAACGAATACGAGGTCAGATTCAGCGAGGACCCGTACACAACGTATTGGCACCTTCTGAACAAGACTACCGGCGATACTCTGCTTGCCGATCAGACAGACCAGACTGGCTCCGAACAGTATGTTGTCGTGACCGACGGGTTCCGTGTTCTGGTCGAGGATGCGGACAAGCTGCCATCAGCCGTGAATCAGACCGAATTCGGATCGGTGGGTGACACGACACTTCGCCTTATCGAAGGTCCAGTGCCGATTGGTGACCTTGCCGGTTTTCCTACTTTCGGCGGACAGCATTTCCGCTCGACCTACGAGTTAAGGTTTACCGTGGGTGGCTCGGTGGGATACTGGTGGTGGGATGATGTCACACCGGTTGAATTGCCATTTGAAGTCTGGAATACGACCACAGGAGAACAGGTTGTAACCGAGATAATCGACTGGTGGGGGAATGGTGAGTGGACGCCGTACTACCCCGAAGACGGCTCATCCGATGCGATTGTGATCATAAACTATCCGTATGATGGCAATCCGCATCCCGAAGCATATCCCGTTTATTTCTCGTGGTACCTCACGATCGATCCCGAAGGTATGGATCGATGGGGACCGGGCGACGTCATCACTATTTATGGCGCTCCGATTAACGGCAAAGATGATGTCTTTTCGTTCACCGGCCCCGGCATTGACTTTGCAACCGCCAAGTCAGAGCTCGACGACATCAAGACTGTGCCGAATCCATACATAGTTAGCGCCGAGTGGGAGTACAGCGAAGGTGACAGAAAGCTCGAGTTCATAAATCTTCCGGATGCGTGCACTATTCGTATTTACACGATGGCAGGTGACCTCGTAAGCACCATAGATCACTCTGACAACGGAGGCACCGCATCCTGGGATATTCTCTCTACGAATTCACAGGGAGTCGCTCCGGGGATTTACTTCTATTCCGTGGAATCGAGGTATGGTTCGAAAATTGGTAAGTTTGCTGTAATAAAGTGAGGATGGTGTGATGAAGAAGCGTCGATACAAAATTCCGGCAATAGCTCTTTGCCTGCTCCTTGCCGTCTCGTGCGTCAGCTACGCCAGTGAATTCTCGAGGGTAGGAAGCGTGGGCGCGCAGTTTCTGAAAATCGGCATGGGTGCAAGGTACGTCGGCCTCGGAGAGGCATCCACCGCAGTGGTGAACGATGCCTACTCGATGTTCTGGAATCCGGCGGGTATGGCTCAGATGGGAGAGACAGAATTCGCCTTTACCAACGTTAGCTGGATTGAGGATGTTCAACTCAACTACGTGAGCTTCGCGAAGCCAATGGGTTTCGGGGGAACGTTTGGCCTGTCGATGACCATACTCGATGTTGGAGATATGGAAGAGACAACGGTCTGGCAACCGAACGGGACAGGGAATACGTTCAACGCGTCAAGCTTTGCACTGGCTGCCGGTTATGCACACAATCTGACTGACAGGTTTGCTGTTGGACTCAAGATCAAATATGTATCCGAGCGGATATCCGAGGTGAACAGCAGAGGCTTTGCGTTCGATTTCGGAACTCAGTACGAGACCGGCATAAGAAACCTCAGAATGGGATTGAATATATCGAATCTGGGTCCTGAGTTGAAGTTCTCAGGCCCGGATCTCAATTTCCAGTATCACCGAGATGACTCGGACAATCCGGGTGATCCGGTGAACTCTGATAATTCGAACTATGATCCAGTGAATGCCTCATACGCAACCGAAGGCTATGATCTTCCACTGATATTCAGACTTGGAGTCGCCTATGACTTCATGAGAGCGGAGAACTCAGTCTGGACGGTTGCGGCCGAAGCAAAACATCCGAACGACAATGTACAGCAGCTCTCGTTCGGAACCGAGTACTCCTGGAACCAGACCGTCGCATTGCGAGCCGGGTACAAGTTCAGGTATGAGGAGGAAGGCTTGACACTAGGTGGTGGGGTTAATCTGAGTCCCACACCCAGTACAGGGCTGGTTATTGACTATGCCTGGTCCGACTTCGGTCGGCTGCAATCTGTTCACCGTTTCTCGTTTGGAATCAGGTTCTGAACCGACTCACGGGTATGAGCCGGCTCGCATTGCGCGAATGAAAAACAGGCTTACTCACGTAATCTCATCGAAGACCATTCTCAGGCCTTCGAGAGTCAGATTGGGGTTATAAATAGAATCCCTGTCGATGTATTCCTCGAATACCTTGCCGTATCCACCCGTGACGACAATCCTGCACTCCTCCTGAAACTCCTCTTCAATACGCACAATCATGCCGTTGATCATTTCCACCTGGCCCCAGAAGATGCCGGATTTCATGCTTTCTTCGGTCGTCTTGCCGATTACCTTCTTAGGCGGGGATATTTCGACTGAGAAAAGCTGTGCGGCTTTGTGTGCGAGGTTCGCCGAGGCTGTCTCAATGCCGGGCGCGATGGCGCCTCCGAGGTATTCGCCGCGCCTGGTGACGAGGTCGAATGTCGTTGCTGTTCCGAAGTCGATGATAAGGCAGTTGCTGTCGTAAGTCCTGCAGGCGGCGAGAGCATTGACCAGCCGGTCGGTTCCTACCTCATGCGGATTGTGAGTCATTATCACAATGCCGAAGTCAAGTTCCGGCGAGATTACAATCGGTTCTTTCGATAGATATGACCTGCTCATTTCAACCATCTTCGGGGTCAGATAGGGCACTACGGAGCAGATTACAACTCCGTCGACTTCGACCATCTTTTCGGGATGATGCCGTTGCACCAGGTGATAGGCCTGCAGCCCGCATTCGTCAGCAGTCTTAAGATTCGATGTGGCAAACCTCGCCTGACCGATTAGCCTGTCACGGTCGAAAAGCCCCATGACAACACTCGTGTTTCCTATGTCAATGCAAAGAATCATATTGTGCGACTGCGTAATTCACTTCACCAACTGCGATATCTGTTTGAACTTGTCTCCT
>DAOVLC010000113.1 GCA_030631455.1 Candidatus Zixiibacteriota bacterium | reverse complement strand
GGGCGATTATGATACCTACTTTCAATTCGCCCCATTTAACTTTGCCGGCTCGTTTCATCGCTTGTTGTTCACTTCCTCCAGCATCTCATAATGCCTCGTCAGCGAGGCGTTAAACGGTCTGAGAAATTTAATGATATTCTCGTTTTGGCTTTTAAGCAACTTATTTCCGCCTCCGTCGAAGATTATCCGCCCGGAGTCAATCATGATGAATCTCTTCGCCATATGAAAAGCGTCTGCTATCTGGTGTGTCACAATGATCTGGGATACATTCCGAGGTTCGCTGATTTTCAGGATGATATTGGATACCCTCGCCAACATCCTGGGATCGAGACCGGTTGTTGGTTCGTCATACATCATTATCCTCGGACGGGTCGAGATCAGTGCACGCGCAATTGCGACGCGTCTCTGCATCCCGCCCGACAACTCATCCGGGAAACTATCTCGCAACTCCGGGTCAAGCCCGACGAAGTCAAGCATGGAAACGACTTCTTCCTCGATATCTGCAAGCTTGAGATTCGAGTGCTCCATGAGATAGTAACCGACGTTTTCACCGACCGTAAGCGAGTCGAAAAGGGCGCCATCCTGAAAGACCATGCCGATCTGCTTGCGCACCTCCCGAATTTCCTTAGCATTGAGTTTCGAGATGTCTACGCCGTCGATCAGAACGCTTCCTGATGTCGGCGTGTAGAGTCCCAGGATAAGCTTGAGCAGTGTGCTCTTGCCGGATCCGGATTCGCCGATTATAGCGACTGTCTCGCCCTCGTCTATGGCGAATGAGACATCCCTGATTATATGGTGGCCTTCGATGTAAAAGTCAACGTTTTCGAGTACGATCATGTGTATCCCTTCATAAGCGACAGAACAAGCTTTGTTATTATGAAGTTCACTACCAGGATCGAAATCGATGACAGAACCACGCTGTTCGTGGTTGACCTGCCGACGCCCTTCGTCCCACCGGAGGTCGAGAAACCTTTGTAGCAGGAGATAAAAGCAATGACAAGCGAAAATGCGATAGGTTTAATCAACCCAATAGCGATATTGCCGAATGTCAGCTTTTCGAGGACATTTGACCAATACAGGTGCGATGAAACATGTGCGATGAACTCCGAAACGATCCAGCCGCCGAAGATGGCTACGGCATCAGCAATGATGGTCAGAACTGGAACCATAACAACTAAAGAGATCAATCTGGGGGCCGCGAGCTTGCGGATCGGGTCGATCCCAAACGCCCTGAGAGCGTTCACCTGGTTCGATGAAACCATCGCTGCGATTTCCGCGGTTATTCCTGATGATACCCGCGATGCTATCATAAGCCCCGTCAGCACCGGGCCAAGCTCCCTGACGATCGCAATCGAGAGGATGCGTCCGAGATAGCTTTTCGATCCTAAGCTCGCCAGTTCGTACGTGAATTGGTAGGCCATCCCCTGACCGGCGAACAGGCCAGTGAGGATAATGAGATATAGCGAACCGACCCCGATGAAGTGCATTTGCTCCATCGTATCGTAGAAATAGATCGGTCTGCCGAAACACTTGGCTACCATCTTGCCGGAGAAAAACGTCAACTCCTGCAATTCATACAGGAATCTCTTGAACCAGTCGATCAGATTTCGAAACAATACGAACACCTGTTACCTCGCCTGTGACGTGAGCCAACAACCGGTAAATATATGACATTGGAGGCTAATATCCACAAAGAAAATTGGAAAATGAACCCCCGTTTCCTATCAGCAGAGTTGACTTTTCTCGTACAAAGTATATAATCATAACGCTTCGAGGGTGACGATGGTTTCGGAGAGTGAGATAAACGTGAATTCGAAAGTGAAAGTCGTATCGCTGTTTTCCGGCGGGCTCGACAGCTCGCTGGCGATACTGCTTATGCTCAGGCAGAACATCGAAGTACATGCGATTATGTTTCTCACGCACTTCGGCTGCGATATTGTGGACAGATCGAGTTGCTCGCAGGATCCCTATCCGGTGGCTGAGAAATTCGGTTTCAGCGTAAGACTGTCTCATCTCGGTGAGAAGTTTGTTGAAATCGTGAAAAACCCGAAGTTTGGTCATGGGAAGAATATGAATCCATGCGTCGATTGCCGTATCCTGATGCTCGAAGAGGCGAAGTTTGTCATGGAGCAGATTGGCGCCGAAGCGGTGATCACCGGCGAGGTGCTCGGCCAGAGGCCGATGTCGCAGATGAGAAACACTCTCAATCTTATCGAGAAAGAGACCGATCTCAAGGGGCGACTTCTGCGACCGTTGTCTGCGAAACTGATGCAACCGACCATCCCGGAGCTGGAAGGCAGAATCGACAGGGAACTGCTCGAAGATATAAATGGCAGGTCCAGAAAGCGGCAGATGGAGCTTGCTGAGGAATTCGGGCTTGAGGATTATCCGAATCCGGGATCGGGATGCCTTCTGACCGATCCGAATTACTCGAGTCGTCTGAGAGACCTCCTGAAATACTCTTCGATCATCAACTTCGACACGCTTAATCTCCTCAAGGTGGGCCGCCATATAAGATTCTCACCGGAGACCAAGATAGTCGTCGGTCGCAACGAGGAGGAGAACAAGAAGATCGAGCAGTACAAGCAGCCCGATGATATCGTTTTCGAAGCGATGGAAACAGGCAGCCCGATTACGATTCTCCACGGCAAAGCGACCGATGACGCAATCGAATTCGCTGCACGCGCCACCGCTCGCTATTGCGACCAGAAGACTCAGCCGTCCGTCCGCATAACAGTGACACATCCCGACCACGGGGATGTCATCGAAGTCGCACCTATCGACAACAGCAAGCTTGCCAAGATGATCCTATGATTGAGTAGCCGGTGCCTCACAGCTTGCTGTGAGAACTTCCGCTCACGCCTGAATTTTCAAGTGCTCGCAGGGGCTATGCCCCTGCGATTTCGAGTCGTATCTACCCGTGCCGCATTGGACAATAAACGCAGCGGCACTCTTCGCAAGCTCAGGGCAGGCAGAGCCACTGCGTGCACATTGATCGTCACAGCCGGGTTTTTCGACAAGCCCCGTGCTGGGTGAATCGCCACTCGGTCTGAATTTTGTTGACAATACTCCTGACTGCCTTTAAGATAATTACTCTAGGTGACGTTCATCCATTGAAGGAGAAACAGTGGCAGATAATAGAGATCACTGGGCATCGAGAATCGGTTTCATCCTTGCGGCTGCCGGTAGCGCGGTGGGACTCGGAAACCTCTGGAAATTCCCCTACATAACGTGGCATAACAATGGCGGCGCGTTTGTGCTCGTATACTTAGTCTGCGTACTGATCATTGGACTGCCGATTATGATGGCAGAGATACTTATCGGCAGGCGGACACAGAAAAGTCCGGTGCCTGCATTCGAGGAACTCGGTAACAGGGGATGGGGTTTTGTCGGGCTGTTCGGAGTGCTTACAGGCTTTGTCATTCTTGGATATTACAGCGTAATCGCAGGCTGGTCGATTTTATCGTTCTGGCAATGCATCAATTGGAGCATCAGCGGGTACGTGGCCCCGCCCGAAGGCGCGTTCGGCGAGTTCCTTGCTGACGCACCGTCCCAGATTCTGTTGTCGCTTACTTTTCTTGTGGCGACTGCTTTCATAGTCTGGAGAGGAGTCAGCAAAGGTATCGAGAAGGCTGCCAAGTTTCTGATGCCGGTACTCTTCGCAATCCTCGCTTACCTTGTGATACGAGTGTTGTTTTTCCCGGGGATCGGACAGACCTTTGAATTCCTATTCAGACCGAATTTCTCCGAGTTGCCTACCACTGGTGTCCTTGAAGCTCTTGGTCACGCGTTTTTCACTCTGTCGCTCGGTATGGGTGTGATGATTACTTACGGATCGTACATGCGCAAATCAGAGTCAATCGTTAGGTCTGCCGGAACGGTTGTCTTCCTGGATACGATTATCGCATTACTCGCCTGCGTCATCATGTATACGATCATTTTCTCTGTGCCTGGGATGGAGGACTCGATTTCCGCATCGGCTATCGGAATGCTGTTCATGACACTGCCCAGGCTGTTTTACACTGAATTGTCGGGCGGTGTGCTGATAGGGCCGCTGTTCTACATTCTTGTCGCATTTGCGGCGCTGACATCGACGATCTCGCTGCTCGAAGTCATAGTCTCGTTCTTCATAGACAAGCTCAAGATGAAGCGCCATTCGGCAACGGTGCTCAGCACCTGCATAGTCATTTTCTGCTCGATATACTCGGCGCTGTCTCTCGGAGCGGTCGGATTCCTGTCGGAATTTGAGATATTCGGGGATAAACCGGGTGTCCTGTCGACACTCGATCATCTTGCCGCAAACTGGATGCTTCCTCTCGGAGGGCTCTTCACGACGATCTTCGTGGGATGGTTTGTCAGCCGGAAACTTGCGCTTGAACAACTGCGAATGGTCGACAAGACCGGGCGACCGACCTTCTATTTCAATCTGTGGCGATTCTTTATCCGATTCATTGCGCCAGCAGCAATCATAGCGGTCATCATAGCAGTGATTCTGGGTAAGGATTTTAGCTAACTAACTCCACCGACTACTTGAGAACAGTTCTGTCCGCATCGGTCAACATGTCGTAATACCTCTCACATCGACTGATATTTCTAAGTTGGTTAGTCATGATTAAGGGGGAAATTGGTACAGTTTTAGGTTGCGGGATAAAAGACCCTAACTTATATTACAACTAAGATCTTTGTATTTCGCTGTGCCACCGTAGAATACGACGGAGTTGTTTCCGTGGCTGCAGTTCATGATGAAGATGATCGGACCAGGTCATATGTGGCCTTGGGACCCGGGTCCAATGTCTCGCATTACAAGATCGAGCGGCGGATCGGCTCAGGCGGCATGGGTGAGGTCTATCTTGCGGAGGATACCGCACTCAAACGCGGTGTTGCCCTCAAGTTTATTCCGTATCACTTAATGTCTGTGGAGGGTGCCAGGGCGCGGTTCAAGCGTGAAGCACAATCGGCAGCGGCACTCAATCACCCAAACATCATCACTATCTACGAAGTAAGCGAGTATCAGGGGCGCCCGTTCTTCGCGATGGAGCACATTGAAGGCCCATCTCTGCGAGACCTGATTAAAGGCAAGGAGCTATCTCTATCTAAAGTCCTCGACTTTGCAGTACAGATTAGCGAAGGGCTGAGAGAAGCGCATGAAAAGGGAGTTGTACATCGCGACATTAAGCCATCCAACATAGTTCTCGACAAGAAGGGTCGGTGTGTGATACTCGATTTCGGATTGGCCGTTGCTCTCGGTGATGAAAAGCTCACTAAGACCGGTTCCACTCTCGGCACGGTCGGCTACATGTCGCCGGAGCAGGCCGAAGGCGGTCATACCGATCATCGCAGTGATATGTTCTCTTTCGGTGTGCTTATATACGAGATGCTGACCTGTCAGCAACCATTCTACAGAGAGACTGAAGCGGCGACTCTTCAGGCGATTGTGAACTCGAAGCCGGAACCGATGGCACGATTCAAAGAGCTGGATGGCATCATGATGGACCACTGGAACACCTATATCGAGCATATCGATAATATGGCTAGTAGGTTGGTACAATGAGTGAACCTACCTGCCTGTTTCCCGGTTGTACTAGGTATCACCCGAGAAAAGCAACTAACTACTGCTGTAGCGCGTGCTACTCGGACCACCCTGAGTGGTTTAAAGCGCAACAAAGGCGACTAAAGCGCGCACAAGAGCTTACGTCACCTATTCAACAGCTAATTACAAAATCTG
>DAOVLC010000154.1 GCA_030631455.1 Candidatus Zixiibacteriota bacterium | reverse complement strand
GAACCTCCGACATCTTGCTCCCAAAGCAAGCGCGCTGCCAGACTGCGCCACACCCCGATCGGTCTCGAATATAGAGCATACGTCCCCGATGTCAAGGCTCAATCTCGCCTTGACTTAAGGCAACATGGTTCCCTACGCCTGTTTCGACATATTCGATGTATTCCGGAGTGGTCTTGTTCCCAGCAACGATATGTCTGTCGACCCAGAGAGACTCTCTCGATTGTGTCAAAACTGACACAACGAATATGTGTTCACATTGGCATCTCGAATCGTAACGTGCTGTACAACAGTGGGATAGCCCGACGGCACGAAGGCTGCTATTACTATCAGCAGAAGATGAAGAAGAAACCCTCAACCGAAAGGAGAAATGAAATGAAATCGAAACTCTTGTTCGCAGCAGGATCGATTGTGGTTGCGGTCGTCGTGATCGGCATTTTCACAGTCAGCATCGAGAAGCGCGAAGTCGTGTCAGGGGTCGAAGGATCAGCACCGGACTACGCAGATGTGTTCGCTGAGATCGACTCGATCTCCAAGTTAGCAGAAGCTGATGCGTTGACCGACACCGCACAGACACCGGAGCTTGTCCGGCCATCCGTCCACTACGACACAATCAGCGTCGACTACTCGCATGTCAACTGCACAGCTGTCATGGACGGCAAGGCTGTCGCCGGTACTGACGGAGGCGTATTTATCTACGATCCGGTCGACTCCTCAGTAGAGCTTGTTTCGGTGCACAAAGGTCTGACGGATCATCATGTACTTTCGATTCTCCCCGTCGGCGATTCTTTGTTCATTGGAACGAGGACCGGGCTATATCTCAGGGACGAGTATGGCCTTGTGTCGCCGGTTGTGCCCGGATTGGTGGCCGAGATAACCGCGTTGGCGAGCACCGGTAGTGAAATCTATCTCGGAACCACTGAGAGTGGTCTTGTCAGAGTAGCCGGTGACGAAGTCTCGGTAATGATGGACAAAGGAAATATCACCGCGATTCAATTCGGCTGCGGTCTGATGTGGGCGGCTTCAGACGGCGAAGGTCTTTTCTACTTTGATGGAGTCAAGTGGAGACAGCGCTATCTCGTTCCCGACTCGACGGCATTCGATCATGTATCTTCGCTCGGCTGCAAGTTCAACCGACTCTATGTCGGAACTCCCGAGGGGATGTACGTCTACGACGGTGGCAGTTGGGATCTCTATGATTCCGATGACGGGCTGCTGGTGTGTGATGTCACGTCGATCTCCTTCATGGAATGGAAGATTCTTGCAGGAACTCGCGACTGGGGCTACTACGAGATCTTCGAGGAATGGGTCACGCCGATTGCCTGGTCGGAGGCGCTCAAGGTCACTTCGATCTCCTCAGACAAGAATCTCGTTGTGGTAGGTACGCCGGACACTGGAATCTACGTAGCGAAAGACAAGAAGATGACGAATGTCAACCCTGGCCGGGATACGATAGAGATTCCGGTTTATGCATCGCTGTTTTTCTAATGGTGCGAGGTGAATACGGACGGCTGCTTCACATGTTTGGAGCAGCCGCCGTTCTCTTGTATGCAATCTTACGGCAGTTTAAGGTTGCAGAAATTTTGCCCAGAGATTCTTCTCTGCGTCGGATGCGGTGGCCTCCGGGCCAATTCGATAGAGCATTCTGCTGCCGAGCAGAATCTCCGCAGATTGTTTTTCGCCATTGCGAACGTACACAACATCGACTTCCGACCCCGGGCGCAGATTGGAAATCAGTTTCTGCAAATCCGAGGCATCGCTCATCTTGAACCCGCGCACCTCAGAGAGGATATCGCCAAACTCCAATCCCGCCTTTTTCGCGGCACCCTCGTTATCGACCCATTCGATCATCAAGTCTTTTTTTCCCCGGAGCCTGAGCCCGATCTCAGGAATTCCGCTCTGCTCACGACGAACAATCATTCCGTATGGCTCCAGAAGCTCTTCAAGACTCACAAGGCCTGCTGCGGTCACGTGCTTATCGATGAGGTCATCGATCTCGGGCAGTCCGGCATCCCTGAAGACTCTGTAGAGGTCTTCCTCAGTATATCCCGTAGCGTCTCCGTATTCCTCGTTTAATTTCTGGAGAACATTCTCAAAACTCTGCTCGCCATCGGTTCCGGAGTGTAACAGGAAATCAAACATGACGCACACCATCAACCCGTAAACACTCCTGTCGGGTGAGTTCGGAAGTGTCATCATCACAGAGAGGGACAGCCCCTTTCTCTTGAGGTTCTCTCTGTAAGTGTTGTAAGTTCGAGCGAGCTTGCCGAGGAATTCTTCCTCATTGATGAAGCCCAGATGCAGCATGCTCTTAAGCTGCATGTAATTCAGGGCGGCGGTTGTGAACCAGTCAAGCTTGACGCGCGAGACTGGTCGGAAATGACTCGGAGTCCAGAACGATAACGCATTATAGGCAATGAGTCCCATTTGGGAACCAAGCTCCCTGGGGCTTACCTTTTCATCTATCAAACAACTGAAACTGCGCTGGCCGACTGAGCCAAAACTGTGAAGTCCTGAACTCTTATGCGAACTGGGTGTAGCTATTACTGACATGCTGATCTTGTGAGCGGGCAATGCGCCGAATAGATCAGTGAGGTAGTCGAAGACTGAATCGACCTTCGGCCTGATATCGTCCACTTGAAAGCCGAGATCATCTCTGTTTACCGAGCAGATAATCGAGTCACCATCCTTCTCGTAGACAAAGCTGTCAAATGCGCCAACAGCCCAAAATTCGCTCTTCAGAAGAGCTACACTTGGAACGCTGTACCGACTCTCACCGATCTTCTCGTACGGTGTAAGAAAAGAGGCTTCTTCCGGTAGTTTGAAGCTGATCTTGATGCTGCCGATTCGGCTCTTTCCCACATCCCAGGGATAGACCACCACGGAGGCCCCGGGGAAAACCGCAGTGCGCCCCCACATAATCGGTGTATCATCAGGGCCGAGCTTGCTCTGTGCTCTGGTAATGTGATCAAGCACGACTATATAACTCGCAGTATATGTACCCTTGAGCCCGGACGCCCGATATAGACCGGTAGTGTCGGTAATAAAATCGACGTTATTGCCATCGCTATCTTTCAGCTGGAAGGCTCTCAGGTGCCTTCGATAGCCCTCAGTGTAGTGATTGTCCTCGTCATCCATTTGAAACACAACTTCATCTGTCATTGATGGAAAGGTGTATTCTGCCTTTACCTGGATGAGTTTTCTCGCTGGGTTGGCAACCTCGAACTCGTAGCTGATCTTCCAATCGTACGGGCCGACGTCATCGGATGCGTATACGAAACCAGCAATACAGAATGTCATAAGAAGTACGGTGAATATCTTGCTCATAGCATTTGACCTTTCTTCACAGTTTTTCAGTTATACAAGCAGTCAGGCAATTGGAGCCATCATCTTAGTCGGCAGATTCTCCGTTCTTGTATACCTCAGAGGAATTCTGTTTGCCCGCATCCATTCAGTATTCGAATCTTATCTCGATACGGCGGTTCTTTTCTCTACCGTACCTGTTCGCGTTCGAGGCTATAAAATCGGTTTCGCCTTTGCCAGTACCCTTGATTCGGTCTTTGTCAACTCCTTGTAACACAAGAAAGCCCTTGATCTTATCCGCGCGCTTCTGCGACAAACGAAGATTCGCCTCCTCTTCGCCAATGTTGTCCGTATAGCCGTAAATCTCGATCTCGACACTCTCGAAATCTGTCAGCAATTGGACGAGGCTGTCAAGATAGATGGCTGCCTGCCTGCTGAGGTTTGAACCTCCCGGCGGATAATAGAAATGCAGTACGCGCCGTGCGAACACCTTGGCCATGTCGACGCAGCCGTGCCTGTTAACCACATAACCTTTTGGCGTGGCAGAACAGCTGTCTTCCGGATCCGGAATTCCGTCTGAATCCTCATCCAACGGACAGCCAGCAGAATCGACCGGCATATCGAGAGGTGTGTTGAAGCAGTCATCTCCATAGTCCGGAACACCATCGTAATCGGCGTCGGTGGGACAACCGGTTTCGTCGACATACTCTGCGGCTTCCAGCGGAGTGTCGGGGCAAAGATCGATCTCGTCTCTGACACCGTCGTAGTCAGAATCGGCGTATATGTCACGATCGGTTTGCCGGAGTGTATCGTCAGGTTCGCTGCCCCCAGGCTCACGTTTTATATACTGCGGCGGCGTCCTTCTTTCCTGTCGCTCCTCCTCACCATCACGCCATTTCTCCCAAAGAGATTTCATTCGCGGACCGAAGTAGAACACCACACCAATCTGTAGATTGACAAATCCGCGGGAGCGCCCGTCGTTGGTCTCCCGATCAAAATCGGCTCCAATGCCGGTCAGGTAGAAGAGTTCAAAGCCATAGTATATGCTCCAGCGGGGGTGGATGAAGCTTTCGGACCCCACGCCTGTCATGAAGAAAAGCTCTGTGGCCTTGTAATCCGTCTCCGTCCCATCTGAGGCGTTGACGACCTGTGGCCTGTCAGTCGCTATGCTGATGACTTTCCACGAAGAAAGTCCTGACCCGAATCTCAGGTGCGGTGCGAAATTACCCTCGGGATACAGATACACTTTACCTGCGACTCCGAGACAGCTATTCTTCCAGTAGGCATCGGCTTTCCCATGGCCAAATTTGAATATAGAGGTCGACTCCGGGTCGTTGTAAACCTTCGAATTCGAGAACAGAACTCCGAGGAATACTGTGCTGCTAATGGCGTAGTAGACTGTGGCATCATACGTTGCCGAGAGCACCCAGGGCTGATGGAGATGGTTGAACGCGGGCTGTCTGAGGCCGGCACCCAGCTGAATCGACCATTTCCTCGATGTGCGATCTGCGTACGCTTCGACTGGCAGCAGCGAACAGACGAATGTACAGACAATCGCCAGTATCATGGCCTTTCTCAGATAGAGATTCATCTCGTTTCAGATAAAAGAAGTTTACTGTTGATATGCAAGCTAAATCTGCAAGCAAGCCCGCGTCAATAGACTCTGGTGACGGTCGCACCCTTGTAGTATGCTCCGAGAATGTCGCGATACCTGTTCCCGGCACGCGATTGACCGAGCGCGCCACACTGACACATACCGACGCCATGACCGTTG
>DAOVLC010000163.1 GCA_030631455.1 Candidatus Zixiibacteriota bacterium | reverse complement strand
TTTTTTGTTGATAACAATACCCGATATCTTGCCTGTGCTCGTGGCATCAACCTCGCCCACACTGAGAGCCAGCAGCACAACTGCGAGCAGGCACGCAAGTCCGGCCATCAAATCCGTTTTCAGCTTCTTCATCTCCACACCTCCTTGCCACAGAATTGACAATTTGCTGATTTCTCGTGTCTCACCGGTAAGACAATCAACAACCTGTTTTATTCCCCGTTTTCTCCATTTGCCTCGAAAGCACTGGAGTAGCTGAGGAACTAAAGAACGGCTGATCTAAAATCCAGATTCAGCTCGATTATCTGAATCCAAGTATTGGTTGACACCTGTTGCTGTGCCTTCTTTATTGTCTTCCTATGGGACTTAGATTCGATCAACTTTCACGTGAGTCACGAGTCGAGATTTCTCGATCTGCGCTAATACACAACCTGAGGACTATCAGGGCCATCGTCGGTGAGAAGGTTGATATCTCCGCGGTTGTCAAAGCATGCGCTTACGGACATGGGTACGGTCAGGTTGTCGAGATACTCAAACCGGAGGGCATCAGATTCTTTGGTGTTCACTCGATAGATGAGGCGGCGGCGTTGGTGCAAGGCGATTCAAGTCTACCCATATTGATTCTTGGCTACGTTCCATTTGAACATCTGGAATATGCGGTTGAAAGAGACTGGCGATTGACAGTGTTCAATATGGAGACAGTCGGGAAACTCGCTGAGATAACCCGCAGGTTGAATCGTAATGCCTATGTACATCTGAAGCTCGAAACTGGGACAAACAGGCAGGGAATCAGACAGAGTGATCTGCAGGGATTTATCAGTGTCCTGGAGAAGAGCCGGAACGTAATCATAGAAGGTGTGTCGATGCACTTCGCCAACATCGAGGATACAACCGATCACAGCTTCGCGAAGATGCAACTTGACTGCTTCGCAAACATGCTCAATATCTTTGAAAATGCGGGTATCACGATTCCGATCCGCCATACGGCGTCGTCTGCGGCATCGCTTCTGTTCAAGAGTACCCATTTCGACATGATACGTTTTGGTATCTCTTTGTATGGGCTATGGCCCTCCAAAGAGACTTATCTGTCCTATCTGTTGTCGAATCCGGATAACTCGTTGCTGCGACCGGTCCTTTCGTGGAAATCGATTGTGTCTCAAATCAAGGACGTACCTGCAGGCGAGTATATCGGCTACGGCTGCACTTACAGGACGACGACCGATTCGAGAATCGCAGTCATCCCGGTCGGCTACTTCGACGGTTACGATCGAAAACTTTCGAACCTGGCGCATGTGCTGATTCGCGGCAAACGCGCTCCTGTGCGCGGACGGGTGTGTATGGATATTTTTATGGTCGATGTCACTCATATCCCGGATGCCATTCTGGAAGATGAGGTGGTCATGATAGGCGAGCAGGGTCACGAGAAGATATCTGCCGATCAGCTTGCAGACTGGGTGGGTACTATCAATTACGAAATCGTATCGCGCATAAATCCTCTCCTGCCAAGAGTCATCGTGGAGTAACGGAGAATTCTATGATCACTCAAGAAATCAATGGTGTGGACACTTTCATCAAGATCGACGGTACAGGGGAGCCGATAGTATTCGTACATGGACTCGGAATCGATCACACCATCTGGGACGATCAAACCGACTACTTCTCCAGATCATACGAGACGGTTTGCTACGATCTGCGAGGACACGGAAAATCAGACGCGCCTCAGACAGGGTACTCTTACAGGCAGTACTCCGACGATCTCGGGGCGATAATCGACGAGTGCGTGAAATCGCCTGTACATCTCGTCGGATTATCGATGGGCGGCGCTGTTGCCTTCCATTATGCGATCGAGAATCCGCGCAACGTGAGATCGCTCACCTTTGTGGGAACCCATATCTGCGGATACACATCGTTTGACAATTGGCCTAATCTGTACAAGATCGCGAAGAACGAGGGACTCGATGCTGCGAGAGATACATGGCTCTATTTCCGGATATTCGGGTCGGCGAAATCTGATGCCCTTAGATGGGACAAACTGGGCCGGATGGTCAACCAGTTCTCGTGCGCACCATGGACAGATCCGAATCCGAAATATGACGACGACGATAATTTCAGCCAAGCCGACAGCTTGAGCGTTCCAAGTCTTCTTATATGCGGTACCGGCGATCGCGATTTCCTGCCCATTACAGAACATCTGGCGTCTAAGCTTCCCGACTACCGGCTCGAACTGTTCAACTGCGGCCACCTGGTCAGCTACGAGCTGCCTGAAGAATTTAACGAGGCACTTGCCGCATTCCTGCGAGAGATGTCATGATCGATTCAGCACTGGGGCCGGAACAGAAACTCAAATACGTCCTCGCATTCATGGTGCTGATTCTGCTATTCGGGGTAGTTGGGTACATGCTAATTGAGGGCGCAGGCTTCCTTGAAGCGTTATACATGACCGTCATCACGCTGACTACAGTGGGATTCGAGGAAACGGTCAAACTTCATGACTCTGGAAAAGTGTTTACGATTATTCTTCTTCTGCTCGGCGTCGGTGCGATATTCTTTGCGGCGGGGCAGGTTGTGCAGATGTTTCTCGAAGGCCAGATCGGCAGTATGCTCGAAAAACGAAAGATGGAGCGAAAGATGCATAAAATGAAAGACCATTATATCGTAGCGGGTTATGGCCGGGTTGGCCAAACGGTCTGCAGTGAATTCAGGAATCACGGTAAGACAACGGTCGTAATCGAGAACAATGGCAAGGTTGTAGACCTGCTGAAACAGAATGAAAAGTACTACATCCTTGAAGACGCTACACAGGACGAGACGTTAATCAAGGCAAACATCACCGAGGCCAGAGCCTTGATCTCCACCCTTGCTGAGGAGGCGCACAATGTGTATCTGACTCTTTCTGCGAGGCAGATGAATCCCGATCTTCTTATCATTGTCAGAGCCGACAGCAAGGAAGCTGAGAAGAAACTCTACCGCGCCGGTGCTACCCGCGTGATATGCCCGCACGAGATTGGGGGCCAGCGAATGGCGATGTCAACTATTCGGCCAAACCTCGTCGATTTCATGAAGATCGTGCCGCACGGAACTGACCCCGGATTGTCAATCGAGGAAGTCGATATCAGGAAAGGTTCAAGGATTGATGGGCTCAAGTTCATTGATTCCAAGATCCGAAGCGAACTCGATCTGATGGTTGTTGGGATCAAGAAGGAAAACAAAAACATGATCATAAATCCTCCCGCAGATACGGTGATCGAAGGTGGTGATACTCTAATCGTAATCGGTCACAACGAGAACCTGTCGAAACTCGATCAGCATTTGGGTGCTTAGGAGGAAGACGATGTTCACTCATCTGTCCGGTACCGGTGTTCGCACGTTCAGTTTCGTGCGAAGGCTGATAGTACAGATGCTCTCCTTGCTCGTGGCGCTCCTCGCAATTTCAGACACGCTTCTTAGCGCTGATCTCTCTCCGGTCCCGACGGAGAGCTGGCAATACAGAGATCTCGACTGGCTACTCCTCTATCCCGTGGAGAGTTCCGATTTTCAGATGACCACAAGACCATACCTTCGACGCGATGTCCTCAGGTTACTGGATCAATCGCAGAGTCGAGGCAACACCGCTATTGCGTGGAGGCTGGACAGACTCCAATCCGAGTATGGTAGGGCGGATACATGCTCATCTGCATCACCGCCTAAGCTCATAATCCGCAATAAAGTATCTCCGTACAGCATCTCTCACTTCGCCGATACTCTCAGGCCGTTATTCAGATTCGGGCTGAAGAATGAGGTGGCCATCTCCTATGGCGGTAATTTGACAGTGTATCTGAGGGGACTTCTGGAAAACAAGGGATACCTTGACTCATCTTTCAGAGGTAAAAGATGGAAGGGGAACTTGACCGGTTACCTTGACTACGGTTTGCTTACGTACAGACGCGGCGGGCTTACCCTCCAATACGGTAGAACATTTCACGTCTGGGGACCTGGCGATCACGATCGTCTGTTGCTGTCGGACAATTCCCCGGCATTTGACCAGATTGCCGCTCAATTTAGATACAAGACTTTGGCGTTTCAGACATGGTTCACTCGTCTGGATGACTATTATTATCGCGCAGGCGATCCGGTAAGCAGATACTTTGCCGGCCACAGGTTGTCGTTCAAGCCGAGGCGTAATATCGAAATCGGAGTGTCGGAGACAGTTCTGTACGGGCGTAAAACGGGCCCGGATTGGGCATACCTGAACCCGTTCCTACCATATTACTGGGAGCAATTCAACACAACCGGAGAAGATGACAACATCTACATGGGCGCAGATTTTATCTGGTGGCCGTTTGAGGCAACTCGTATTTACGGAGAACTCATGCTCGATGATTTCCAGATAGATTTTGTAAGTGAGACGCAGCAAATAGGTCTTGACCTTGGCATATCGAGGCTCGGGTTCTGGGATATCGACAGGCTCAGAGTCGATCTTCAGTACACGCTGGTAAAAAACTACGTCTACGGGCAGAAAGAGCCTCACAACATCTTTACGTATAATGAGGTTATCATCGGCTCGTCATTGGGTCCCGACTCTGACAGAATTCGATACGCTGCAGCTTATGTACTGTCAAAAGATATCACTGTCACGCTCGGCGGTGCGTATCGGCGCAGAGGAGAGGGCAGGGTCACCGATAGGCAGGATATCATACTGCCCAGACACCAGAAATTCCCGTCCGGCACCGTGGAAAGAACCTGGGACAATCACCTCAACGTCACAGTGCTGTACGGTTCCACGCTCGACTTACAGATCAGGGTCGGACATTATCACATCGACAACCTCGCTAACACCAGCGAGAATCTTGACTCGCCATACGCGAGAATCAACATCCAGTACGATTTTCAAAGATGGCTGGAATTGTAGATCAGGTCGAATGTGAAGCTCCGGCCAAGATAAACCTCTGTCTGAAAGTACTCGGCAAGCGGGCTGACGGCTTCCACGA
>DAOVLC010000152.1 GCA_030631455.1 Candidatus Zixiibacteriota bacterium | reverse complement strand
TGGTGGCAACATGAACTACAAGTGTGTAATCGAGTACGATGGCACGGATTTCTGTGGCTGGCAGTATCAGCCGCGCGAGAGGACGGTGCAGGGAGAGTTCGAAAAGGCTGTCGGGAAGATGGTAAAGAAGAAAGTGAACGTCACGGCCGCGGGCCGGACCGACAGCGGTGTCCACGCCGCCGGACAAGTGGTGAATTTCAAGGTCGATAAAGACTGGTCCACCGACATAGTCCTGAAAGGCCTGAATGCGAATCTGCCCACCGATATTCTAATAAAGTCGTGCCGGGTTGTCAGCGACACTTTCAACGCGAGATTCGACGCTAAATCACGTGAGTACCGTTATCGCATCTACAATGGCCGCAGCCCGCTCAAAAGTCGAAATCTCTGGTGCTCAAACCTCGACATTGACCATGCAATGCTTTCCCGACTTGCATCGAAACTCACCGGAGAGCAGCATTTCTTGTCGTTTTGCGTCAAGAAGTCGCAGAAAGAGTCGAATCTTTGCCATGTTACAAAATCTTGCTGGACAAAGAGAGGGAACGAACATACCTTCCGCATTGTCGCGAACAGGTTCTTGCACGGGATGGTCAGATCACTGGTCGGAACGATGATCAAAGTAGCAAACGGACAGTTAACAGAGCATGATTTTCGCGAGTTGTTCGAGAATCCGAAACGATCCGCGACAATTATGACCGCACCGCCACAGGGATTATGCCTGATGAAAGTGGATTACTGAACTGACACCAAGGAGGTTGGATGAAATTCTTTATAGATACCGCGAACATTGACGAAATTCGCGAAGCCAGTGATATGGGAGTCATCGATGGCGTCACTACGAATCCAAGTCTTATCTCCAAGGAAGATGGCAAGTTCGAGGATATAATAAGGCAGATATGCGAGATTGTCGATGGCCCCATATCCGCCGAGGTCATTGCGACAGACGCTGCCGGTATGATCGACGAGGCGCGGAAGCTGAGTCAGATACACAAGAACGTAGTCGTGAAGATACCATGCATCAGGGAAGGTCTCAAAGCGACTAAGGCGCTATCCTCCGACGGGATCGGTGTCAACATGACGCTGGTATTCTCGCCATCGCAGGCTCTCCTGGCTGCCAAGGCCGGAGCGATGTTTGCTTCGCCGTTTGTCGGCAGGCTCGATGACATATCGCATTACGGGATGGAGTTGGTGCAGCAAATAGTGAGTATCTACAACAATTACAGCTTCGAAACCGAGGTTCTTGTCGCCTCGATTCGCAACCCGCTTCATCTTGTGGATGCCGCTCAGATGGGCGCAGATGTTGCCACAATGCCGTTCAAGGTGATCGATCAGATCGTCAGGCACCCGCTCACAGATATCGGACTGAAGAAGTTCCTCGCTGATTGGGAGAAGGTGAAGGCCCGCTCATGATAGAGAGATACTCTCTGCCGGAGATGAGCAGCCTCTGGACGGATGAATACAGGTTCTCGACGTGGCTTGAGGTTGAAATTGCCGCTTGTGAAGCGTGGGCAAAGCTCGGCAAAATACCGGAAGCTGCCGTTAAGCGCATCAAATCGAAAGCTCGCTTCAACACCGATAATATTCTGAAAATCGAAGAGACAGTCAAACATGACGTGATTGCGTTTCTTACCGATGTCGGGGGATATGTCGGAAAAGACGCTCAATACATTCATTACGGGCTGACATCATCAGATATGCTCGATACTGCAACGGCATTGATCCTGAAGCGCTCGGGCGATCTACTGGTCGTGGGGGTCAAGTCGCTGCTGTCCGAGATCAGGAAGAAAGCACGCAAGTATAAGTATCAGCCGAAAGTCGGGCGAACTCATGGGATACACGCTGAGCCGACATCGCTCGGTCTGACCTTCGCGATGTGGTACGCCGAGCTTGAGCGAAACCTGGAGCGGTTGAAGCGTGCTATTGAATCGGTTGCAGTCGGCAAGCTCTCCGGCGCTGTGGGCACATTCGCCAATATCGATCCGAGGGTCGAGAAATATGTCTGTCGTAAGCTGAAACTGAAGCCGGCGCCGGTATCGACTCAGATCGTTCAGCGAGACCGGCATGCGGAGTTTATTTGGGCACTTGCGGTGACTGCCAGCTCCCTCGACAAGTTCGCAGTCGAGATACGGCACCTTCAGAAGACTGAGGTTCACGAACTTGAAGAAGGATTCAGCAAAGGGCAGAAGGGGAGTTCCGCGATGCCCCACAAGAAAAACCCGATAACGTGCGAGCGGATATCCGGCATGGCGAGATTAGCTAGGGCTCACCTGAATGTCGCTCTCGAGAACATCCCCCTCTGGCACGAGCGTGATATCTCGCATTCATCCGTCGAGCGGGTGATCTTTCCCGATTCGACTATTCTTCTCGATTATATGCTGCACAAGTTTACGGAGATCGTCAGAAACCTCAATGTCTACCCTCGGAATCTTCGGGCGAATCTCGATAAGACCGGTGGCCTGATCTACACCGGGAAGATTCTGCTCGAGGTTACCGAGAGAATCGGTTCGCGCGACGAAGCGTATCGTCTGATCCAGAAGGCGGCGCATACGGCGTGGGAAAAAGGCGGGAGCTTCAAAGACGAGCTTCTTGCGGAGCCGTCGATCAGCAAACACTTCTCGGTCGAAGAGATCGAGGCGATGTTCGACTTCAAACCATATCTCAAGCATGTTGATATGATATTCAAGAGGGTATTCAAATGACAATCGCTCGCGAGGGGCTGCCCAACATCTTTTCGGTCATGTTCGTCGCAGCCGTGTTGCTGGGCGTAGGGTACGGGATATCCAGCTTAGTCTTAATCACTCTCGGATACATAGGCGCCGCGATCACAGTTCTATGCTTCTTCTTCTTCAGAGAACCTCAGTTCGAGGTTGTCTGTGAAGACGGGCAGATTCTCTCGACTGCCGATGGCACAGTGATCGTAGTCGACGATTCCGTTCCTGAGGATCTTGATGGCTATTCGACGAGGGTGAGCATATTCCTGTCGATATTCGACGTGCATGTCAATCGGATACCGGCTGGTGGAAAGATCGAGAGCGTAAGGTTCGTACCGGGGAAGTGGCATTCCGCGTTCAGACCGAAGGCCTCCACTGAGAACCAACACAGTGAGATCGAACTCGTGACCCCACACGGCAGGATACATTTTCGCCAGATAGTCGGAAGTGTCGCGCGGCGGGTTGTTTTCGATCTCGAACCGGGCAGGGAGGTTACTGCAGGCGAACGGTTCGGAGTTATGAGATTCGGATCGAGGATGGACCATTTCTTTCCGCCCAACGTCGACGTTCTGGTAAAGAAGGGCGACAAAGTGAAAGGCGGCAGGACTGTCATCGGAGAATTCCGGTCATGAGAAGCTACAGAGCTTTGGTTCCCAATTCCTTTACGATGGGAAATATGCTGTGTGGATTTCTCTCCATTCTATCGTGTCTTGAAGGCAACGCAATCACAGCGGCATGGCTGATAGTACTCGGTGCATTTCTCGACAGTCTCGATGGCCGGATCGCCCGCATTTCCAAAGTGAGTTCAAGTTTCGGAGTCGAACTCGACTCATTCTCCGATTTCTGCACTTTCGGGGTCGCCACCGCCGTTCTCATTCACGCATTCGGTCTGAGTACGCTGGGACGCTGGGGATGGATTGTGTCCGGCGTGTATGTGATGTGTTCGGGATACCGACTCGCGCGATTCAACATGCAGGCGACGCTTGAAGAGAAGAAGAAATTCCTCGGGCTTCCCGTGCCGATAGCCTCATTGCTGCTGGTCTCATACGTTATCTTCAGTTACGAGCTATGGGGCGAAATCAAGTACATCGAGCTCTTGATTTCAATGATCGGAGCGGTATCGGTGCTGATGGTATCCAGCATAACATACGAGACTTTCCCGGAAAACCTGAGTACTGTTGAAAACAAATTGAAGTTTTTGCTTTTATTCGCGTTCATTATTGGCGTAATTATCAAGCCGAGGCTGGTGATGTTCCCGGCTGTTCTCGCGTACATGCTGACGTGTCTCGTACGCGAGTTGGTGACGATGCTTAGGGGAGAGCAGGGTGCAACGCCACTGAATCGTAATTCGAAGAAGAGATCGGGAAAAGATGGTCAGAGCCAAAATTAGAGTCGAATTGAAGGACGGCGTTCTCGATCCGCAGGGCGTGACTATTAAGAACGCTTTGGTGGATATGGGATACCCGGAAATAGCGAGTGTCAAATCGGGGAAAACCTTCGATCTGGAGATCGATCTTGACGATCGCGAGCTCGTTGAGACAAAACTCGATGAGATGTGTCGAAAGCTGTTGGCCAACCCGGTGATCGAACAGTACAGCGTCGAGGTTTATGAGTGAAATTCGGAGTGATTACATTTCCCGGCTCCAACTGCGATTACGATACCTATGCCGCGGCCAAGTTCTCACTCGGTGAGGATGTGGAATTCCTCTGGCACGCCGACTCCGATCTCAAGGGTACGGACGTTGTGATCCTTCCGGGAGGATTTTCTTACGGAGACTATCTTCGCACAGGTTCGATTGCGAGATTTTCTCCAATCATGAAAGAGGTCATCAGGTTTGCTCGGGATGGCGGCACGGTCTGGGGGATTTGCAATGGTTTCCAGATTTTGCTCGAAGCCGGACTTCTGCCCGGTGCGATGTTGCGCAACAAGAACCTCAAGTTCATCTGCAAGTACGTGCATATCCGAGTCGAAACAACAAATACAATTCTCAGCAGCGCTCTGACGCGGGGTGACGTAATCAAGATACCGATCGCGCATTCCGACGGCAATTACTATGTCGACAAGAAGCGATTAGATGGCATTATCGAGCGCGACGAGGTTCTGTTCAGATATTGCTCCTCTGAGGGAGAGTTAACCGATGACGCCAATCCTAATGGGTCGCTTCATAATATCGCAGGGATCTGCAACCGCGAAAGGAATGTGTTCGGCATGATGCCCCATCCCGAAAGATGCACTGAGGATATTCTGGGAAGCTCCGATGGTCTGAAGCTCTTTGCCTCGGTGAGGCAGCATTTCTCTGAGAGGATGACTGCATGAAGAGCCGCGAGGTGACATTCCTGATTGTGTCTATTGTCATGGCCGCAGTATTCGGCGGACTTGTGGGAGATAT
>DAOVLC010000058.1 GCA_030631455.1 Candidatus Zixiibacteriota bacterium | reverse complement strand
GTCAATAACTGCCTTCGCATGCGCAGCATTGAATTCTTTCGATCCAAGTCCATACCGGCCACCTACAACAACCGGCATCTCCTTGAATTTCGCGATGCCGGTGGACATTGCCTCATTTAGTGCGGTATGAATGTCCGTATAAAGCGGTTCGCCTACTGCACCGGGTTCCTTTGTCCTGTCGAGCACGGCGATTTTCCTGACTGTCTGAGGAAGCGCACTCACGAAGGCTTCCACGGAGAATGGTCGATAGAGCCGTACTTTGACTACACCGACCTTGTCGCCGCTGTTCACCAGGTAATCGACCAATTCATGCATTGTTTCCGCGCCACTGCCCATTATGACTACGACATTCTCCGCATCCGGAGCGCCAACGTAGTCGAACAGCCTGTACTGGCGTCCGACGATCTCGGCGAACCTATCCATATTCTTCTGCACAATCTCAGGCACTGCGAGATAGTACTTGTTGACGGTTTCGCGGGCCTGGAAAAACACGTCGGGATTCTGGGACGTTCCTTTGATTGTCGGCCTGTCCGGGCTGAGTGCTCTTGCCCTGTGTTCAGCAATCAATTCGTCGGGAAGCATTTTGCGCATATCGTCGAACGTGATCTCTTCGACCTTCTGGATCTCGTGTGATGTTCTGAAACCATCGAAAAAATGCACGAACGGAATCCGGCTCTCCAGAGAGCAAGCCTGTGCGATTAGCGCCATATCGGATACTTCCTGGATCGACCCGGAAGCGATAAGTCCGAAACCGGTGCTGCGAACCGCCATGACATCGGAGTGATCTCCGAAGATCGATAGCGCGTGTGTTGCTACCGCGCGGGCGGAGACATGGAAAACGGTCGGCGTCAGTTCACCTGCGATCTTGAACATGTTGGGAATCATCAAGAGCAGTCCCTGGGATGCCGTGAACGTGCTTGTGAGAGCACCTGTGGTCAGAGCGCCGTGAACGGCTCCCGATGCGCCCCCCTCCGACTGCAGCTCCGAAATGACCGGAATTGTGCCCCAGATGTTTGTCTCTCCGGCAGCGGATTTTGCATCCGCGATCTCGCCCATCCCCGAGGATGGGGTAATAGGATATATTGCGCAGACCTCGTTCGTGGCATGGGCGACGTAAGAGGCCGCCATGTTACCGTCGATACTGATCATCCTGCGCTTGCTGCTTCCCGCACCTGATGATAAGCTATCGTTTGACGCGGTCTCGCTCAAAGTTGCTTTTTCGTTTGCCATCTATTTCTCTCCTTAACTATCGAGGCATTAACTGCTATTCTATCAGATTTTCCGCCTTCTGTCAACCGTGGATTTTCCAATATAAGGACTGATTAATCTATTATAGAGATCACACAGACTATTTCGCCCCCCGCTAGTGAGGCCTGTGGGAGTACACCGAAAAAAAAGACCTATATTTTGGGAAGTGTAATATCGGACTGAGCCTGATATTTTCCTTTCTTATCTTTGTACGAGACTTTACATATCTCACTCGCTTCGAAGAATACGATCTGCGCGATCCCCTCGTTGGCATAAATCTTTGCCGGCAGAGGAGTTGTGTTGGAAACCTCGAGTGTGGCGTAGCCCTCCCATTCCGGCTCGAATGGTGTGACGTTGACGATTATCCCACAGCGCGCGTAAGTCGATTTCCCCAAGCATATCGTGAGAATATTCCTCGGTATGCGAAAGTACTCGACTGTTCGCGCCAATACGAATGAGTTAGGAGGAATCAGAACTGAGTCCGCCTTTATATCCACAAACGATGTCGCCGAGAAGTTCTTTGGGTCCACTATGTCGGAATTGATATTCGTAAATACCTTGAATTCATCGGCCACTCGGACATCATATCCATACGATGAAACACCGTAAGATATTACGTTCTCTCTGACCTGTGTATCGCTGAAAGGCTCTATCATACGGTGCTTTTCAGCCATTTCTTTTATCCAACGATCAGGTTTCACCGACATAAGATTTTATGCTCCTGTTCCGCCCCATCATCTCCAGACTACCGGAATGCACCTGGTCAGGCGGACATTTGCTTCTCCCATAAGACGAGATCCGCAATAGTGTGTTTTTCGAACAGGTTAAGAACTCTCTCTTGTGCCAAACCTATCAGCTTCCTGATAGAGCATGTTTCTATCCTGTCACACACGGACTCATCCTCAAGGCACTTGGTGAAGTAGTATGGGCCCTGAATCGATTCGAGTACCTCCCTGACAGTAATCTTGTCCGGGGGCCTTGCTATCGCAAAGCCACCCTTCACGCCCCGCTGGGATTTAATCAGCCCGGCTTTCGTGAGATTCTGAAAAATCTTCGCCAGAAACTTCTCCGGTACTTTCTGGGCTTCCGAGATTTCCGAAAGAGGTGTCACCTTTCCTTCAGGCTGCTCCGCCAAGAAGATGACACCGTGTAACCCGTAACCTTCAGCTTTTGTGAACTGCATCCGCGACCTCGACTCTTTACCTGAATGTGGTAAGCTTGCCACACAAATCACAAGCTTATGTCGTTGTCCAAGTCAAGCTGTTGTCTCCCTGCCGACAAATAGCAGACTTCTTGTCCCATATGGGGCGAGTCAAAGATATGCCAGCGACTTACTATGTCAAGCGAAAAGTTGTTACCGTTTTCACAAAGAGATGTCGTTGCTGCGTAGGTCACTGATTAAAAGTTACGTCTGAGTGATATATGTCCAGAGGAGAAGAATTCGCTTTCTTGTCCCAAATGAATGCTTATTTTGCGGTCTGCGATGAGACACTCTAAGCGCTGCATCAATCGGCTCAAGAAATCACTCGGCCCCGACAATATATTGACAAACTGGTCTGCCTTACATGCCTATAGTTCCGACGCGTCTCCATATTCCGTGACACCGCTCGCGGTTGCACGGATACACTCGGAAAAGCATGTCGTTCTGGTGAGGGAAATATGCTCCGACGAGGGCGTATCGATTCATCCCAGAGGCGGCGGATCGGGATTGGCCGGCGGCGCTCTCGGAGAAGGTGTCATCCTCGATTTCTCGCAACTCAACCGGATCAAGACAATAGACAAGGCGGGGGGGGTGGTCGATGTCGAGGCTGGCCTTGTGTGTGACGGACTCAGCAACAGGCTTGCACCTCTCGGTTTGATGTTCGCGCCTGATCCTTCGTCCGCTGACACGTGCCAAATCGGTGGAATGCTCGCCAATAACGCGTCCGGTTCTCGCTCGGTGAAGTACGGGACGACGGCCGATCACGTCGAAATGGTGGATGTGCTTCTTCCGGACGGGAACAGGTTTCAGCTTGAGGATATGAAAGTCGGCAGCCCGGAGTTTGACCAGTTACTCTCCACCTACAACCCATTTAACACTATCTACAAGATACTGGTTGCGAACGCCGATCTGATAAGAACGAAGTTCCCGCGACTCAAGAAGAACTCCTCCGGCTACAATCTGCTAGCGGTAATCGACAAACTTGATGAGGGCATCTTCTCATTGCCGAGATTGTTCGTCGGTTCGGAAGGGACGCTCGGCATTTTTCTTGGAGCCAGACTCAGGTTGGTCGTAAAACCATCCAGAAAGATCACCTTCCAAGTCCTTTTCAGGTCGCTCGATGATGTTGGAGACGCTGTTGCAGAAATACTGCCTACCAATCCGGCTGCTCTCGAACTCATTGACGGCTCATCTCTCGATCTCATTGGAAGAGAGGAGTTCGAAATTCCCGCGGATGCAGACGCGATGCTCCTCGTTGAGTACGACGAGGAGCCGTTTGCAGAGAAAGTGGAGATCACTCGTCAGGTAGTCTCAAAACATGACCTCGTATGCAGTCCGATTGTGGAGTCAGATCCTGAGAAATTGAGTGCTCTCTGGAAAGCCCGAAAGGCAATTGTGCCCATCCTGTACCGGCATCCGGGCAGAGCCAAGCCGTTCGGCTTCATTGAGGATGTAGGGTTGCCGACTGAACGGGTCTCCGAGTTTATTAGATTCGTCAGTCAGTTGTTCGAGGCCGAAAAGCTACCGGCGGGTATCTATGGGCATATCGGCGACGGCAACCTGCATATTAGACCCGTGCTTGATCTCTCCACATCCGGGGGGCTCAAGTCGGCTCGCAAAATCTACGAGCGGGTCTACGAAATGGCAATCTCGCTCAACGGCTCGATAACATCGGAGCATGGTGACGGCAGGCTGCGTGCAGCGATGGTCGAAAGACTCTACGGCCCCGAACTCTACAAAATATTCCAGAAGATTCACTTCGAGCTGAATCCCGAACGTTCAGTCAATCCTGATGTAAAGCTGAGCAAGGTCGAGTTCACGGAAAAGTTCGATTTCGAGAAAGTCACACGCCAGTGCGCATCGTGCGGTAAGTGCAATAGCTACTGCCCTGCCTACGATGTCTACAGCACTGAAGCGATGAGCGCACGAGGGTCGGTGCGCATAATGCTGACTTCTGACTACGACCACAAGAATGTGAAACATCTTATCGATGGTTGTCTCAATTGTAAGAACTGCCTCATTGTATGCCCGGCAGGTGTCGATGTATCTCGATATGTTACTGAAAGGCGGTCCGAGAAGAAAGGCAAAATCGCGCGGAGGGTTTTCGATCTTCAGCAGAAGGGCGAGGATTTCGACAAATGGGTCAGGAGATTCGGGAAGATGTCGGCCATGATCGACAATACGCCAGCGAGGTTCCTGATGGATGTCGCAAGCCGGCCGTTTGTCCATCTGGACAGGCGCCGGATTCTTCCCCGCTTTGCGAAAAAGACGCTTCCTGAGCGATACCCGGAGCTTGTCGAAAAGGAAAATGCCGAAGTGGCATATTTCTATGGCTGTGCGGACAAAATACTGGATTTGGGTTCAGGTGCGGCTGCGATTGAAGTGCTGCAGAAGGCCGGATTTTCAGTCTGTCTTCCCGAGCAATACTGCTGCGGCATGCCACAGCAGACCTACGGATTCTTTGAGTATGAGAAAGAATTCGCCAGGAGGAATATCGACAGCCTTCTGAGGTTCGATTCGATTGTAACGACCTGTGCGACATGCCTCGGAGAGTTATTGCATTACCCGGAGCTTCTTGAGGACGATGCGGAGTATTCCGAGCTTGCGTGCATGCTTGCCGATCGCAGCTATGACATCACCGAATTTCTGTGGAAGCGGGCCGACCTCAAGTTCTGCGAAACGAAGCACAGGAAGCGCGTTGCATTCCATCAACCATGCCATCTCCGTGAAGTCGAGCGCGTCGAGGAAACCCATCGGCTGATTGAATCGTTGCCGGGGATCACTCTTGCTCCGATGCGTGATGCCGACCGTTGCTGCGGAGCAGCAGGCACCTACAACGTGTTTCAGTATGAGAACAGCATGAGAATATTCGAACGAAAGAAAAGGGGCTTTCTTGACTCGGGAGCCGAGCTCGTCGTATCGAGCTGCCCTACCTGTGTGCTGCAGTTCATCGACGGCCTAAAGGCACCAGATAAGGTGCTTCACGTGGTGGAACTAATCAACGACTCGATGGTTTAGATGAGAAACGATCTTACTGGGGAAAGGTTATGAATGAGCAGGAATCGAAGGGTCTTGTAATCGTTTACACTGGAAATGGAAAAGGTAAGACGACCGCATCGCTCGGAATGTGTATCAGGGCGGCGGGACATAAGAAGAAAGTCAAGATTATTCAGTTCATCAAGGGTACGTGGCACTATGGCGAGCTCGACGGCATCAAGCTGCTATCGGATTATGTCGAACTCGAACAGATGGGAAAAGGCTTCGTCGGGATCATCGATGACAAGGAGGATATCTCCACGCATATCCAGGCTGCCGAGAAAGCGCTTGAGCAATCTCGCGAGGAGATGCTATCGGGGAAGTACGATATTTTGATTCTTGACGAATTGAACGTCGCACTTAAACTGAATCTGCTCAGGATCGAGGCGGTTCTGGATCTTATCAAAGACAAACCTGAGAGAATGCACCTGGTGATAACTGGACGTGATGCACACGAGAAAGTAATCGAACTGGCGAACCTCGTGACGGAGATGCGAGAGATCAAGCATCCATTCCAGGAAGGTATACTCGCTCAGGAGGGTGTTGACTTCTGAGTATACTGAGTGTTTATTCCGACACTGATGACTATCTTGGCAAATCGCATGGAGGGATGAGATGAAAACTGATTATGACATTGTTATTATTGGCGGCGGCCCTGGTGGGTTGACTGCAGGCCTCTATGGTTCGAGAGCGGAACTGAAGACATTGCTTGTCGAAAAATACATGCCCGGCGGACAGATCGCCAATACTGAGGATGTCGAGGATTATCCCGGATTCGAGCACATATCCGGCCCGGAACTCGCCCAGAAGATGACTGATCATGCGAAGAAATTCGGGCTCGAGATCATATCGGATCTGGTTGAGGATATTCACTGCCGCGGAGAGATTAAGGTAGTCAAGACCCCTGAGCGTGAGATAACAGCTAAAGCAGTTATCATAGCGACCGGTGGCTCTCCTAATCTTCTTGGTGTGCCGGGTGAAAAGGAATTCTCCGGTAAGGGTGTATCGTACTGTGCAATATGCGACGGTGCCTTCTTCAAGGGTGAGATCATCGCAGTTGTCGGCGGTGGTGACGCTGCTGTCGAAGAAGCTATGTTTCTCACCAAATTCGGCTCCAAAGTCATACTGATACATAGGCGCGACGAGTTGCGTGCGCAGAAGATCATCCGGACACGCGCATTCGCCAACGAGAAGCTCGAATTCATCTGGGACAGCGTTGTCGAAGAGATCAAGGGTGACACGAGGGTAAGATCGGTAACGCTGAAGAATGTGAAAACTGGTGAGACATCGAATCTCGATGCCGGTGCGGTCTTTGTCTTCGTCGGGTTCGTGCCGAATTCAGACATAGTACGTGAGAGCATGAGAAAAAACGAGGCGGGCTATTTCATTACCGACGACAAGATGGAGACATCAATCCCGGGAATATTCGCTATCGGCGATGTCCGTGAGCAATTGGTTCGCCAGATCACCAACGCCGTTGGTGACGGCACCACTGCGGCAGTTGCAGCACAGAAACATATCGAAGAACTCCACGACAAGGAATTGAACATATAGCGCCGGATTATGCCTGAAACAAGACGCAAACCTGACTGGCTCAAGGTCAAAGCACCGCTCGGAGAGACATATTCCGAGATCAAGAAGCTTCTCGGCGACCTATATCTTCACTCGGTCTGCGAGGAGGCCAATTGCCCGAACAGGTTCGAATGCTGGTCGAACAAGACCGCGACTTTCATGATACTCGGCGATCGTTGTACTCGTCACTGCAAATTCTGTAACGTCACCTCAGGGGAACCGCGTGACCCCGATGAGAATGAACCTCGGCAGGTTGCGAATGCGGTCAGCCAGATGGGGCTGGAATATGCTGTAATCACTTCTGTCACACGCGATGATCTCCCGGATGGCGGGGCATCGGTTTTCGCGGAGACTATCAAGGCTGTCAGACAGACTAATCCGGGCATCGGTGTGGAGGTCTTAATACCCGATTTTGGTGGTTGCCCCAAAAGTCTCGCTACCGTGCTTGACGCGTCGCCGGATGTCCTAAATCATAATGTCGAGACCACGCGGCGATTGACACCGTTAGTGCGGAGCGGCGCAGATTACG
>DAOVLC010000181.1 GCA_030631455.1 Candidatus Zixiibacteriota bacterium | reverse complement strand
GTTGTAGGTCGAGTTCCGAACTCCGCTTGCGGGGTGAGAAACCCGACACCTCAATCTGCTTGACTATGTAGGCCGCTGGGTTATGTTGATTCAGGAGTTAGATGATGGCTAACGAGTTCGTAGACTATTTTGAGATTCTCGGCGTCAAGCCGGACGACAGTCCGGCGGCAGTCGGGGCCGCATATCGCAGAAAGGCAAAGGAGCTGCATCCTGATGTCGGGCAAGGCGGCGAACACGAAGGCTTCGTACTGCTCCAGAATGCATACGATTCTCTGAGTGACCCGGAGCAGCGCAGATTATACCTTCGAGAGCACGGCAGGCACTACGGAGCTATAAGCCTGATCGATTTCAAACCGGCAGTCCGCGACCTTTTCGATGACTTGGTCGAGTATGTCAAGGGTGTCAGCGGCATTAGGAAGAAAGATGGATTCGAGTTGACGCTGGACAGTGAATACAGTGCGAATAACAAGATAGTCACATTGAATGTGCCTCTGGTGACTGAGTGCCTTAGTTGCAGAGGAATCGGTTCGACGCCGCTGTTCACATGCGGCCAGTGCGGCGGCAAAGGCTCATTCACCACGCACAGAGAGATCGAGATTGAGATACCCGGCGACACCCCAGACGGATCAATCATCACAAGAGATTTGCCGGGGCAACTTGTTATGGTCAAAGTGACATACAGGTAGAAGATGCCGAAGGATTATTACAAAACACTTGGAATTGCAGAGAATGCGTCAGACGACGAGTTGAAGAAAGTCTATCGCAGACTTGCGAAAAAGTACCATCCTGACGCCAACGCGGGCGACAAGGCTGCCGAAGAGAGATTCAAAGAAATCTCCGAGGCGTACAGTGTTCTCTCCGATCGACAGAAGCGTTCGCAGTACGATCAGATGCGGAAATTCGGATCTTCGGGATTCGGGGGTGGTTTCCGTCCGGGTGGATTCCCAGGTGGTTTCGGTGGATTCGGATCCTCACAGGGAAACGGCGTCAGGTTTTCATCCGAAGATCTCGGCGGTTTCGGTTCGTTGGGCGACATCTTCTCATCTCTTTTTGGCGATCAAGTAGATTTCGGAAAGCGAAGACGCCGTCGTCCTTCGACAGGGCGGCGCAAGGGGAGCAGTTTCGCCGCGAAGCTGGAGATCACGTTCGAGGAAATGGTGAAGGGCATATCGAAGACGATCAAGCTCAAACGCGAGACAAATTGCGACAAGTGTAGCGGAACAGGTGTGGAGCCGGGGGTCGGGAAGACGGTCTGCCCGCAGTGCCAGGGGCGCGGGATGGTGGCGCAGTCTGTCGGTTCTTTCTCGGTGAGCCGACCCTGCCCGCGATGTCTCGGCAGAGGGGAGATCGCGTCGAAGCCGTGCTCCGCATGCGGCGGAAGAGGACGGCAGCAGGTCTCGCAGAAAGTCTCGATCAGGATTCCGGCAGGGATTGAGCATGGTGCGAAACTGAGATTGAAGAATCTGGGGCAGCCCGGTGTGAACGGGGGCCCGAACGGCGACCTCATCGTGACTATCTACGTGCAACCTGACAGGTTCTTCCAACGGGTTGGCAATGACGTCGTCTGCAAAGTGCCGATTTCTCTGAAGCAGGCGGTGGACGGGGCGAAGATCAAGGTGCGAACTCTGAGCGGTAGTGTTGTTCTGAATGTGCCGTCACTTACGGCCGATAATACGAAGTTCAAACTGAGTGGATTGGGTATCGCCGGAAATAGTAAACGTGGCAACCAGTACGTAACGGTCAGAGTGGAGGTCCCCGAGAATCCGTCGGATGAAGAGAAGGAGCTGCTGAATAAGCTTATGAGCGAAAAGAACGTCAATGCATAGGCATGCAAAGCATCTTTGCACTTTATGCATGCCAGCTTTCAACACATACCTACCGATTAATAGCGCCGTAATCCCGGCTCCGATTTCAAAGGGCTTTTTCTGTTGCGAACACGGCCTGCTGTCACGATATTAAGGAAAAGAGCGATCCGAGGGAAGGCCAATGATGACAAGTATTGAAGCACTCATTGATAGACAGATCAGGAAGTGGGAAGTCGAGAAAAAGGCCAGGGATGAACAGGCGGCGCCGAAGGAAAAGGAGATTCTCCCGATAATTACGGTCTCTCGCCAGCGCGGCTCCAGTGGAAGCTACCTCGCACGGAGGTTTGCCGAGGAACTGGATTACCAGCTTGCCCACAAGCAAATAATCGACATTATCTGCAGCGATTCCGGCTATCGAAAGCGAATAATCGAGGCGCTCGATGAGAAAACGAAGTCGCAGCTCGGATTATGGGTGGAGGGGCTTTTCCAGGGCCAATATGTCGATGCCTCGGACTATTTTAGGTATCTCTACCACACTGTCGTCGCCATTGCGAAGCACGGTGGAATAGTCCTGATCGGTCGCGGCGGTAATCTCATTGCCACTCTGCAGACAGGATTCCACATCCGGGTTGTTGCGCCTGAGAGACGTCGGGTCGAGAACATCATGAAATATGCCTTCGTCGACGAACAGACCGCTATCGAAGCTATCAAGGACTCCGATGAAGAACGTTCGAACTTCATAAAGAGCAATTTCAATCACGACATCAACGACCCGCACTACTACGACCTTGTTATAAACACCGGTATGATCGATGTCGAGGATGCTGTGAAGATCGCAACCGAGGGTCTCAGAGCAAAGATGGAGTGGCTGAGGCAGGCTGAGTGATAAATGACCTCAATGCACACAGTGGTTCTACTGTTGTGATCTTCCCCAAATCTCACAATCAATGATTGACTGGCAGATGTCGGTGATGTAACTTGGCTTATGGCAAACGGCGTAGACTGTCACTGCCGGCAACCGACGATTTGCGCTTGGATGATCGATACGCCAGGAATATGACGCAGAGTATGAAGCAATCCGACAACTCAACCGTTCTGACGGTCTCGCAAGTGACCCAGCAGATAAAGGCTCTGCTTGAGCGTAAGTTTGTCGATGTCTGGGTGACCGGTGAGATTTCGAACTACACCCGTCATTCTTCGGGCCACCATTACTTCACCATAAAGGATGACAAGGCGGAGCTTTCATGCACGCTGTGGCGAAGCATTGCGACGAGTATCAAGGTACGCCTGAAAGATGGCATGAAGGTCGTCCTGTACGGGGATATCAGTGTCTATCAATTGAGAGGGCGTTATCAGCTCAACGTTAAATGGGTGGTAGAGGAGGGCATCGGAAAGCTCGAATTGAAATTCAGAGAGCTAAAAGAGAGATTACTCAAGGAGGGCCTGTTCGATGAGAGCCACAAGAAAGAGCTGCCGGCATTCCCATCGGCGATAGGAATCGTCACATCTCCAACCGGCGCCGCTGTCCGCGACATGATAAACGTTCTACGGCGCAGAATGCCATCCTGCCGAATCGTTCTTTGCCCGGTAGCGGTTCAGGGGCCGGGGGCTGAGAACGAGATTGCCGACGGCATCAGAGAGTTTAATGATTTCGGCGACGTTGACCTCATAATCGTGGGGCGGGGAGGCGGATCACTCGAAGACCTCTGGGCGTTCAATGAGGAGACAGTTGCCAGAGCGATCTACTCATCCGGCATACCGGTCATATCGGCAGTCGGTCATCAGGTCGACTACACAATCTCGGATTTCGTCGCCGATCTTCGCGCACCGACGCCATCTGCCGCCACAGAGATAGCCGTGCCGGATTTCCGGGAGATCGATGTGCAGGTGCGCGAGATGGTCACGCGGCTTCGATCCGGTGTCGGAAGGGCGATTGAGATTCTCAGAATGAGAGTCGAGCGGGCCAGTCGGAGCTATCTTCTCCGCAAGCCTGAAGAGATGCTGAGTGGGCTACAGCAGACGGTCGACGAACTTCACAGCAAGTTGACGAATGCGGCGCAACTCAAGATAGAGCGCTATCAGAGCGGACTGAAGCTGGTCGACGAGAAGCTTAATGCCTTATCTCCCAGCGCAGTTATGCGGAGGGGATACTCGGTGTGCAGAACCTACCCGGGGCTCGAAATCGTCCGACGCTTTGATCAGGTGAATGCCGATGACCGCGTGAAAATCGAGCTTTCCGTGGGATCAATATTCGGAAAGGTCGACAAGACCGCCGAGGATTAGATTTTGGTTTGAAAATCGAGTTTCAATCGTTTTATTGGATGAAAGAGATCATGAGCGAAATCGAAAGAAAGAGAGAGGAATCGTTCGAAGATATCCTCCGGAAGCTGGAAGAGAACGTTGCCGGACTTGAGTCTGGTGATCTACCCCTCGAAGAAGCGCTGAAGCTCTTTGAAGAGGGGATCAAGCTCTCCAAAGTCCTGACTAAGAGACTGGCTGAGGCCGAAGAATCGGTGAAGAAGCTGGTGAAAACGGGCGAGGGAGAATTCGCGCTTGAGGATTTCGAGGGAGAAGAGAATGACGGTTGAGGCCGCTGCCCGAACGGAAGCGGAATGCCAGGCTCTCATAGAGAGCCTCGGGTTGATGGTGAACGATTTCCTGTCCACAGTTATCCCTGATGACGGCAAGATGCCTCGTACTCTTCTCTCCGCTATGAAGTACAGCCTCAACGCAGGCGGCAAAAGACTCAGGCCTGTTCTGACGTTGGCGACTTATCATGCTCTTGGCGGGAATCCTGCCGATGTTCTCCGGCCTGCGTGCGCGCTGGAACTGATTCATACGTATTCGCTGATCCACGATGATCTTCCGTGCATGGATGACGACGATCTCAGACGCGGCCAGGCGACCCTTCACAAGCAATACAGCGAGGCGATCGCAGTCCTTGC
>DAOVLC010000036.1 GCA_030631455.1 Candidatus Zixiibacteriota bacterium | reverse complement strand
TTCTTGTCGACGAAGAATGACGACGCAACCATGACCATTGCCTCCAGACCGGTCACCGGTGGATTCGGTCCTTTCCGGAGATCATAGACTTCGTGCATCAGGCTGCGATTCTCATTGTAAAGTTCAGCAGTTTGCTTCAGCGAATCATCGGTGATAGTCCGTCCCGACCACTGCTCCAAGGAATCCTTAAAACCTCTCAACTCCTCGGCGTAGTACGGGCGCGCATGCTCCGTCTGAACTTTGTTCGGCATATAGAGATAGTGCATGAAATCTGCCGGGACGTGGTTGCGCCAGGACATAAAAGTCTGCCTCAGGTGAATACATGACTGAGCCAGCACGATTCCTTTCAGGTAATCGCAACGACCCTTTAATCCCTGTGCCAGAACATCGCGGCAAAACGGGCAGAACATGCCGAAAATGTGAGGTTCGGTAACATCTTGCGGTTCATGGGAGCCGAGCATTCTCACCGGCAGCAACCCGGAGGCGTAGATCAACTCCTCAGGAACATAACTGCAAAAGCAGCCCACCACTTCTCCGTCGTTTTTCGCAAGCCAATCACGAGCGTAATCATGGCGGTTCTCATACCAGTCAAAAAACTTTGCGAACATAACTTTCCTATAGTTCTTGGGATTTGTTTATTCCGTTTAGTAAGACTCTCAGGTATTGGGAGGATAATTTGTCGACGTCGTAGTTTTTCTCGGGGTCATACCACATATATACCCAGTTAAGCGATCCGAAAAGGAAGAGAGCGGTCAGATCTGTTTCATCCTTTGACCCTCGAAGCACCTCATCGATGACTCCCCTGACAAGCTGGAAGTACTCCTGACGTATCTTGAGAACGGTCTTGTAGTACTTACCTGACAACGATTCCATTTCATGCACACAGACTCGAAATTCATCCCTGTTCTTCACGAAAAACTGAAAGTGGTTATCTATAACCGCTTTCAGTTTATCCTCAGGTGAATAGCATGTTTCAAGTCTCTCCTTCAGTAAGCTCACCAGAGTTGAAAAAGAATGACGCTGAATGGCATACAGCAATTCATCTTTACTCTCGAAATAGTAGTAAATACCGGACAGTCCGATTTTTCCCTTTGCTGCAACATCGCGAACCGAGGCTCCGGCAAAGCCATCTCTGGCAATGATTTTCGAAGCCGCCTTCAGTATCAGCGACAGTCGCTTCTCATAATTGTCATGGTGCCGTACCGGAGGCTTTGATTCTGTACCTGATGAGTCGGTAGCCATGTTCTGACCTCTATGAATCGAACGTTCGTTCGAATAATATCGAGTATTATGCGGTCTGTCAAGTAGAAAATGTAGAATAATCGAAATTTACCATGCAGTAGGTTCTCCAAAGCCGAGAATGCCGAAAACTCTGTCAGGTGAACGGAGCTGACGGGTACGGCTGGATACGTCTGACGAAGCCACAAACAGCTGACATCCAGTTTGCAGTTGCGAAACAGATAGAATGCTTCTATATTCCAGATTCTGAATGTCGAGGTCGAGTGACAGACAAATTTAGTGAAGTTGGTGATCGTAGATGATTCTTCCCCGCTTTGATGTTCTTGTACCGGAAACGGTGGATGAAGCTTGCACCATGCTATCCGACCATGCCGATGAGGGCGTGCGTCTTCTCGCAGGTGGCACCGACCTTCTTGTAGACCTGCGACGCCCGATTATTCCCCAGCATGTGCCCCGATGTGACGGCTGCACGACCCATCCGGAGGGAAGAGTCCTCTCTACAATCGAGTGTGCACCATCTGATTCTGATCCGCTTATGGCCTCCGGGGGTTCTATCAGAACGGCCCTGGAGGGTCCCCGACATGCGGCTCCTGCATTCTTGGTGTCTCTACACAAACTGGATCAGCTAAGAGGTATTGAGCGGCTGGCGGACGGTGGCTTAAGGATCGGCGCTCTGACATCAATCAGTGAAATCGAGCGTTCACCCGATGTCCGTGAAGGCTGGACAGCTCTCGCTGAGGGTGCGGACAGCTTAGGTAGCCCGCTTGTGCGAAACCGCGGCACTTTAGGCGGGAATATTGCCAACGCGCGTCCTGCTGCCGATATGGCTGTTCCGACGATAGCTCTGGGCGGAACGCTGACATTAAAAGGATCATCGGGAACATGTGACATCCCGGCGAAAGACTTCCCAAGAGGCCCCGGACTCTCGGTCATTAAGCAGGATGAGATACTGACAGACATTCACTATCCGTCTCCTGTGCCGTATTCCGGGAGCGCCTACTATAAGCTCGCCAATCGTAAGGCGCTCGAAATCTCCACAGTCGGTGTTGCTGTCTGGCTTGCGCTGAAGGAGCCGGGTGGCCCTGTGGCTGATGTACAGGTCGCTCTAGGCGCGGTTGGACCTGTTCCTATTCTGGCTGAATCTGTGCGGGAAGCCCTGATCGGAAAAGTACCGAATGAGAAGACCCTTCTGCAAGCTGCACAGGCGGCTCGTGGAGATGCACGTCCCATTGATGATCACCGCGGTTCGGCCTGGTACCGGGTGCAGATGGTAGAACAACTTACGTTGCGTCTACTGAGAACAGTGCTCAAGCGGATTAGAGATAGCAAATGAAGAAAATAGTATCAGTCACTGTTAATGGAGTCCTGCACGAGCTTGCAATAGAACCTCGCCGCACACTCCTTGAGCTGTTGCGAGAGGATCTTGGCTTGACCGGGACCAAGAAGGGATGTGGCATCGGCGACTGCGGCACATGCACTGTGCTTCTGGACGGTGTCGCCACGTTTAGCTGTTTGACACTGGCCATTCAGGCAGATGGATGTTCCGTCGAGACCGTTGAAGGGCTGGCAGAAGACGGTAAACTGAATCGTTTGCAGCAAGCATTCGTCGACCACGGTGCTATTCAATGCGGCTTTTGTTCGCCCGGTATGTTGATGACGGCTACTGAACTGTTGCGGCGCAGCGACAATCCCAATGAACAGGATATCCGCAGGGCGATCTCCGGCAATCTCTGCCGTTGCACCGGCTATCAGAAAATTGTCGAGGCCATCAAGGCTGCTTCAGAGGATACATCATGAGTAAGCATCGCATCCTCAATACCCGCGCCCCTCGTGTGGATGCCGCAGATAAAGCCACGGGGAAAGCGCTCTATACTGATGATCTCAAGCGACCCAGTGTGCTGACCGGGGCTATTCTGCACAGCCCTCTGGCGCATGCCCGCATACTCAATATAGATACGTCTCGTGCGGAAAAACTGCCCGGAGTCAAAGCAGTGGTAACTCACCGCGAGGCGGGTACAACGCCGTATGGGGTCAGCCCGGCGCGTTATGATGAGACCGTTTTCTGCCACGACAAAGTCCGTTACGTTGGCGATGAGATTGCAGCTGTGGCCGCCATTGACCTGGACACAGCTCTTGAGGCTACGAGCCTGATCAAGGTGGATTTTGAGGAGTTGCCGGTGGTTCTGGATGGTCGCACTGCAATGGATGAGGGGCAGCCACAGCTTCACGAAATGTACAAGAACAACATTTGTGCCCAGGTTCATTGGCATTTCGGAGACATCGAGGAGGGACGTCGCGAATCACATCTGATCCGCACTGATCGCCTTAGCAGCAAGATGCAGGATGCTGCTTTCATGGAACCACAGAGCATTCTGGCTGAAACGGAATCCAGCGGTAGTCTAACCATGTGGAGTTCCACACAGGCGCCTCATTACATACAGCGCACTTTGGCAATGGCTCTGAATATTCCGTTGCACAAAGTGCGAGTGATTAAACCGGCTGTAGGCGGTGGTTTCGGGCCCAAGGCCTCCTGTTCGAGCGCGGAACTGGCAACATGTCTCTTAGCTATAAGGACCGGCCAACCTGTGAAACTCACTTTCGACCGGGAGCAGGTCTTCCTCCATTCGCGGGCGAGACACCAGTTTTTTCACACTATGACCACCGGTGTGAAAAAGGACGGCAGCCTGGCGTTTCTCGAACACGAGTGTCTCCTCGACGGAGGAGCCTATGCCAGCTTCGGCATCGCTACGATCTACTACTCCGGATCTCTTCTCGGCGGACCCTACCGACTTAAGAATATGAAATACGACGGCCACCGGGTTGTTACGAATAAACCGGTATGTGGGGCGCAGCGGGGACATGGTGCTGTCATTGCGCGTGCACTCTTCGAGGTACAGCTTGATCGCATCGCTGAGGAACTGGGTATGGACCCGGTCGAGTTGCGTCTGAAAAACGTAATGGAAGCGGGCGAAACAACCTGCAATGAATTGTTCGTCAGCAGTTTCGGCATGCGTGAAGCTCTTGAAGCGGTCCGCGACTCTGCCGCCTGGAAGAAGAAGCGTTCATCCGGTGGCAAGACCCGCCGCGACGGGAAGGGAATAGGCGCTGCTTGTGGTTTCTTTGTCTCGGGCGCAGGGTATCCGATATATCGATCTCGAACATATCATTGCACGGTAGTAACGAAAGTCGATGAGGTCGGCGGTGGAGTTACTGTTTCGTCGGGAGCGGCCGATATCGGTCAGGGGTCGGACACTGTTCTGGCCATGATCACGGCTGAGGAACTTGGCCTGAATCTCGATGATGTTAGAGTACTCTCCGGCGACTCCAGCCTCAGTGTTGATTTGGGAGCTTATTCGAGTCGCACCACTCTTATGACCGGCCATGCCTGCCGCGAGGCGGCCCGTGATGCTAAGAAGCAGATTCTGGAGGCTATAGCCGGTAAGCTTGAAGTACCTGCGGAAACGCTCGATCTTAGAGAAGGGAAGGTCGTGAGTCTTGCCGGTGAACTCGATTTCTCACGGCTCAGGAAAGAATATCTCCAGGAGCACAAGGGCTTTTCGGACCTTCCTGATACGCCTCAGTTGACATTTGCCGAAGCGAGCCGAATCGCATTTCTCGAACTCGGCACCATTGTAGGAACAGGCAAGTATCGCCCTCCGCCATTGGGTGGTTCGTTCAAAGGAGCCAAGGTCGGCACCTCACCAGCTTTCGGTTGTTCGGCGCAGATAGCCGAGGTAACCGTTGACCTCGAGACCGGCGAAATCACGGTCGGACATATTACCGGCGCCCATGACTGCGGCTATGCCATCAATGTTACGCAGGTCGAGGGTCAGATGCAGGGTTCGATGATGATGGGCATGGGGGAGGCGCTGATGGAGCAGATAATATATGACAACAAGGGCCGAATCGTGAATGCGAACCTCGCCGAATACAAGATTCCGACCGCACTTGACATGCCGCATCTCGACGCAATCATTGTCGAATCCAACGAACCGAACGGCCCATATGGTGCAAAAGAGGTCGGCGAGGGAGCTATCATGCCGGTCATTCCATGCATTCTCAACGCCATCTACGACGCGACCGGCGTCCGCATCGAAGAACTTCCCGTAACACCCGAACGCCTTGTGGCAGCAATGCAGGCGGCTAAGAGCAGGCGAGGGTGAGGCCACGAAGGGCCTGCCACTCACTGCATCAATGTTTGTCGCGGTTCCATTGCTGTCGCACCTTGACATTGTTCCCCGTCTCGTTATATTTGTGCTTGCGGAGCTGAGTAGGTCAAACCCCTTGCCTGTCCTGAGTTGTCGAAGGGAAGCCCTGAGCTTTCGAAGGATGGTTTTGGCTATTGATTTCACGCTTCGCGTGAATTGTTAAGTCTCTCCGTCCAGTTTCACCGGTTTCCGAGACTTGACCTACTCGTTGTTATGAAGGATACGGAATGATTATAACAGGAGTAATACTCGCTGCAGGGACTTCCTCTCGCATGGGCGCGACAAACAAGCTGCTGTTGACGTACAGAGGGCACACCATCATCGAAGAGGTTCTGGAGCAACTGTCGAACTCCAAGATCGATGAAATTCTTGTTGTTACCGGTTTTGAGAGTGAACGGATCAAAAAAACGCTGCACGACCACATGACAGACAGAGCGAGTTTTGTCTTTAATAGCGAGTATCGTTTTGGCCGTGTGGAGTCTGTAAGATGTGCCATTGGACAGATCGATGGAGAGGCTGATGCGGCACTGTTTATGGTGGCAGACAAGCCCAGAGTGACGAGCGGTCTGATTGACAGAGCGATTAACCGATTTACGCAAGATCGTCCCGCAATCCTCTATGTCGAGACCCCAGCTGGGCGCGGTCACCCAATCATATTCTCGAAAGAAGTATTCGGTGATCTGTTGCGCATGGAGGGCGATCATGCCGCTAATAGGCTTATCGCGAAATACGGAGACGAAATTGTCGAACTGGAAGACGACGCAGAGCAAATAGATGTCGATAGTGAGGCTGATTACCAGAGATTGTTGAAACAAGATGCCGGAGAGAAGGTGCTATGAGCATTTTTGATGAAATATGTGACAAGCAGAAGGCAGGGAAGCCGTTTGTGCTGGCAACTATTGTGAGAACATCGGGAGCGTCACCACGTGTAGCAGGTGCGAAAATGTTGGTGTATCCCGACGGAAAGATTTATGGGACGATAGGTGGCGGCACCTTTGAGAAGCTGGTTATTGATGATTGCCTTCACCTGCTGGAAACGGGTGCAGACCAGATCCTGAAGAAATACAATCTCTCAACGGCCGGCGATGATGCGACCGGGATGTCGTGTGGCGGTAAAGCGGAGGTTTTTATGGAGCTTAGCTCCAAACCGAAGAGACTGCTGATTTTTGGAGGTGGACATATCTGCCAGGCGCTCGTCAAGCTTGCGCTCGACTCCGATTTCCTGATTACTGTCATTGATGATCGCCCGGACATTCTGAGCCTCCACAATCCACCCGTCTCGATCCTGCAGACAGACTCTGATTACCGGGAGAATTTCCCATCTCTCGACGGTGACTGCTATGTGGTCATCGTTACTCGCTCCCACATGCATGACCAGCCCGTACTCGCACAGGTCGTAAACGAAAACTGTGCCTATATCGGCATGATAGGGTCAAAGGCGAAAATCGCCAAAGTGTTTTCGTCGTTGGAGGATTCAGGAGTCGATCGAACAGTGCTGGAGCGAGTGCATGCGCCGATTGGCCTGGACATCAAGGGAGAAGGCCCCTATGAAATCGCTGTCTCCGTCCTGGCCGAGTTGATCGCGGTCAAGAACGGAGTTGTCTCAAGAACACAATGACTCGGCGTTTCTTGCATAACAGGGTAGTCGTTCGGGGTGCAGGGGAGATGGCCTCAGGGGTCATGCGACACTTATGTATGAACGGGTTTGAGGTGATTGCTCTGGAGATGTCCTCTCCAATTTGCATCAGGCGTCGTGTGTGTTATGCAGAAGCCGTCTTCAAAGAAAATGTCACTGTCGAAGGTGTTACCGCTGTCGTCGTGAATTCCGCAGAAGAGGCAGGCGTGGCAGCAGGTAACGGGCGTGTTCCTGTTTTGGTCGATCCGAAGGCCGGTCAGTTGCATGCCCTGGCACCGATGGCGGTTGTCGACGGTCGCATGCTCAAGCGAGATATCGATACTGATCTCGATATGGCGCCTATTGTAATTGGTCTTGGCCCGGGGTTTGCCGCTGGTGAGAATTGCCATGCGGCTGTAGAAACGAATAGAGGAGACGACCTCGGGCGAGTCTATTTCACCGGTTGTCCCCGGTCCGATACCGGGGTCCCTGCTCCCGTCAGAGGCTTCAGCCGCCAAAGAGTCTTGCGGTCTCCTGCCGACGGGGAGTTCATCTCCAACTGCAGAATCGCCGACATTGTGGAGGCGGGTCAGGTGCTCGGCGATGTGGCAGGAGTCTCGGTCGTTGGTGAGATAGATGGAATTGTCAGAGGGATAATTCATGATGGTCTTGGGGTTACCATCGGACAGAAAATCGGCGATGTGGACCCTCGCTGTGACAAAGAACGCTGTTACAAGATATCCGAGAAAGCCAACGCAATCGGCAAAGGGGCGCTGGAAGCATTCATGGCACTAAAAGCCAGACTACCGTCGAGCGGGAATATTGGTAGCGTCTGAAAATCGCGCGGAAGTCCTACACTTACTTCTCTCTTTTGGCACGATACTGGCCGCCTATAATCATACGCATCGCTTCGGATGTACCCTCGTAGATCCTGGTGATTCTCGCATCCCTCCACAGGCGTTCGGCATTGTAATCCTGTATGTAGCCGTAACCGCCATGGATCTGCACATTCTCATCGGTAACCAGGCTGGCGACTTCAGAAGCCTTGAGTTTAGCCTTGGCAGCATCAACAGTAAAACGCTTTCCTTCGGACAGCGTAGCAATCGCATGGTATAGCAGATAACGCGCAGCGTCAAGCTCCACTCTCATGTCGGCGAATTTGAATTGCGTTGACTGGAAACTGGAGATAGTTTTTCCAAACTGAACGCGGTTCTGGGAATACTCGACGGCCTCGTCGAAAGCCTGTTCCGCGATACCGAGTGCTCCTGCAGTTACACCAATTCGGCCATAATCAAGAACAGTCAAGGCAACCCTTAGGCCTTTGCCTATGGTTCCGATCATATTCTCCGCCGGCACTTTGACATCTTGAAAGTGCACGGGACATGTCATTGTCGATCTTATTCCAAGCTTCTTCTCCGGCGCCCCGACCGTGAGACCGTCGCTGTCACGCTCAACGAGAAAAGCGGTAGCGCCTTTCTCAGCCTTGCAGAATACCACATAGAATTTCGCTATGTCGGCCGATGTAATGAACTGCTTTTCGCCGTTGAGGATATAGACATTCCCGTTGGCTTCGGCTTTGGCTCGTATCGAGAGAACATCAGTCCCGGCATTCGGCTCCGTGAGACAGAATGAGGTGATCGCGCCCTTGGCCGCTTGAGTCAGGTATTTCTGCTTCTGCTCCTCGCTTCCAAACAGTTCGACTGTCTTAGAGCCAAGGCTCAGGTGTGCGGCAACCAAAGTCGCGAGACCGGCATTGGCACGCGCGAATTCCTCGATCATACAGACCAGAGCGAATGAATCGATACCCATACCACCATACTCTTCCGGAATAGGGGCTCCTAGATACCCA
>DAOVLC010000143.1 GCA_030631455.1 Candidatus Zixiibacteriota bacterium | reverse complement strand
ATGAACCAGTAGATTCTTCCGTGGCGTTCGTATCCTGTGCCATTTTCATTGTACGGATATTCTGAAGGATCGAAGCTCTCACCGAAGATGCTGCGTAGCTTCTTGAGTGTCAGGGGCTGCCCGATAACCTCAAGTCTCCCTGAGAAATCATCCCAAAAAAGCATCACGAAGTTGCAGAGATCATGCGAGGCGAGCAGACCCAATTTGTCGATGCCTGGTTCTTTTCCCATGTAGACATTGTAGCCTTCGAAGTCTGTAATTCGCGTAACCGGATCTACGAATGTTTCGCAATCCAGACCGTTCCACCTCAAAGTCACGCAGTTGTTGGTCGCTGAAAACCTGAGCCCGGGAACAGGAAGCTCGACTGCTGCACGGAAATCCGGGACACCGTCTCCTGCGTAGTAAAACGTATCAGTTATCTCTTCACCGCCGACAGTGTCCACCAGTACCCGGAATCTTCCGGCGTAACCGTCACCGTCGGTATCGACTCCCGGATTATCGAAGACCCGACCCGCCATGACGGCGTTTGCTCCGATGTCTAAGAAACTGAGTCCGTAGTAGAAGGCCCACGGGTCATAGAATTCCATCATGTAAAGTGGGAAGTTCATTGGATCGTTATGAAATCTCTCGCCTGCAACATAGGCAATTGTGAAGGGTTTTGTTTCTCCCGGAGCGAGGTCGAATGGCCCTGCCGAGAGAAGACAGCGAACGTCTGCTCCCGGAGCAATCTGCATGCAGGCCGGGGTCGGTGGGAGCCAGCCGTCATCGGAGTAGTCGATTCTGCAAAAAGCCTGATCGTAGTCGATTTCCCGATTTGACATAAGATAGTACTTGTTCCGGTCGCCCATCGGCGTGCCGAGGCCACCGGTTCCGTAGATTCGCCCGGGTTCACGCATCGGACCCCAGTCAATCCAAGGATTTCCGCTCGAAGCCCACCAGTTGAAACTGAAGCCCGCTTTCTGGTCTGGTAATCGCAGCAGTCGGCAACCTGCAATGGACCGAGCACTCGCGGCGTGAAATCCTGACCCCTCCGGATCACCATCATTGTCAGCAATCCATGCGAAGTCAATCGTGTCAACAAGGCCACGCCCGGCCTTCGAGCGAACAGAACTTTTGAAACCACACAGATCGTCAAGGTAGAACTCTCTGAACTCAGTATCGCCAACGTCACCGTCCATCACAATACCGACGTAGGCATCCTGAAGTGGGGCAGATCCAATATTCCTGATCTGGTAGTCAAAGATCACGAAATCCTGAGCGTGGGGAATGCTCCATGAATAGCTTGTTTGTGTGATCTCCAGATTAGCCGGTACATGGACCGGTGAGAACCACTCATCGAATGTAGGGAATGTGTCAGTATAGACCGCCACGTACTCGAGATCGGATCGTGCGTCCGGGTGGAAGTATGAGTCCGATTCTCTGTTGGAGCGTCTCTGGAGACCGCATTCCGGTTCGCCGCAAGGTAACATTTCATACAAGCGTTCCCAACCGTCAAAGCCGACTGAGACAAGGGTGTCATCTCCCACGACCGCTCCGATCCACAACGCGCCCATGTTGAGATGCTCTATACCGGTCCCTGCCGGGAATTCTGCGGATGGCGCGGGTTCACCCGTCTCGCAGTCCCACCAGTCGCCCAATCCACTGCCGAAGAAGCCCAAATTCGTAACTGTTAGCAGCAAATTGTTGTAGTCATGAACGCATGACTCGAAGTACGGTGTCGAATTCGGCGTCGGTTTGAGAGTTGTGAATCGACTGCTTTGCAGGTGTGGCATATCCCTGGACTCTGCGAATACATCAATCGGGGAAGAAAACAGGGCTATAAACACACAAGTCAGAGTAACTTCTTTGATGCTCATAGTCTTCCTCTCAGTGAAGCCTCATATCGAATTCCTGTGCTTTGCAGGCCTGGTGTCGGCGCTCGTTAATGTGACGCATGATCGTCCATTTCATTGAATGGAAAATGCGGCATTTCCGCAACAGGAAAATCAGCCTCTGGGATCTATTATCGTGACTGATGGAGGGACAGAAGCCTGAACAGACACAAGTCCTGCGAGCAGTTCGGCTTATGACGCTTGGTATTGGCTCCCTTAACGCAAGGGAGGATTACAGAATAATCACGATTTTGCCGATTTGGCTGCCCCGTTGGGATTCGACGGTAAAGAGATATATCCCGCTTGCAACAAGTTCATTGTTTGTCGATCTCATATTCCATTGGAGCTTTGCATCGGTATCGGTGTCAATGCCGGGATGTTCGATTTCTTTAACCAGATCACCACTGAGCGTGAATATCTTGATCGTGCAGCTTGGCGGCAGATTGATGAAGTGGATTCGTCGTTCGTGATCGATGAAGCCGGTTCGCCTGGTGTCCTCGTATGACGCCGACCAGTAAGTCCCATCTCCAACGTATGGATTTGGGTAAACCATCACGTCTTCATTGTTCTCGATTGACACGGAAGCATCGTTTATGGCCCAGACCTCCACAACGTTCGCAATAGGCGAACTCTCCAACGGTTCCAGGCTGTTTGCGAAGTCGCCAAAATCGAATGCCGTGACAGAAAAATACCACGCTACCGATGGCAACAGATTGTCGATATTGAATTCGTATTCATAGAACTTATGATAGAGTACCGAGTCACCGGTAAGCGGATCGATATCCTTCACCCACAGATCCGGATTAAGCGTGTCCCTTTCGGGAGTGACAGTCCCTGCCTCTATTTCTGACGCGAATCGCTTCTTGAATCCGGTCTTTCCCGAGACAAAAGCGCCATCCTGCCAGCCCGGGATCGATTGATTCCAGCCAACCTCGTCGAAGCAGAACGTGACCCCGTCGTCATCCACAAAACCAACATTGTCTCGTTCGCGCGGATAGTCGAATGGATCGAATGCTTCTCCGTACAGGACATGCAGCGAGTCAAGAGAGATCGGCAATTCATATATGGTCCATTCCTGCGCGTCTTCGTTCCAAATGTATCTCTTGAAATTGTAGAAGTCATGTGATGCCAGAAGTGCGAGCTGATTTGTGTGCGGCAATCTGCCCATATAGACACTATAACCCTCGAAGTCGGCTACTTTGGTGAATGGGTCGATAAATGTCTCAGAGAACTCACCATTCCACCTCAGAGTAACACTCCCAGTGCTTGTGGTGAAACGCAGCACGGGTGATGGGGGGGCAGTGGCCGCGCGGAAGTCGGGCACTCCGTCGCCTGCGTAGTAAAATGTGTCGATGACTTCCTCGCCGTTCACCGTGTCGACAATCTCCCAGAACGGGCCGGAATCACCGTCGCCATCGGTGTCGAATCCGGGATTGTCGTAGACCCAGCTCGCCCAGACACAATTTAGCCCCGCATCGTCAAACGACAGATTATTGTAAAAGACATCCGGGTCATATCTCTTCATGTTTGCTTCGAAATTGTAGGGTCGCTTATGGAAGTATTCTCCCGCAACATAAGCAAGAGTCAGCGGCAATGAGTCACCTGCGTCTATGTCAAAAGGTCCGGTCGAGATGACATACCTGGTGTCGCCTCCCAACGCAACAGCAGCAACAGCAGGATTCGGCGGCAGCCATCCGTCATCTGAGAAATCCACATAGCTGTGGGTCTGATCGTAATCCTGCTCACCGTTGGAGAGTATGTAATACATGTTCTTGTCACCTTCGGGGGTTCCCTGGCCACCGGTTCCATAGTTCCTTCTTGTTGCCTCGATCATCGGCCCCCAGTCGAGAGCCGAGTTGCCATTCGATACCCACCAATTGAATGTGACTTTTGTGTTTTCTTCCGGAGTCCGCATTACTCGTACTCCGGCGACAGACCGAGGACTCATGTAGTCGTATGCGCCATCGCTCTGGTCACCATCATTATCTGCGATCCACGCGAAGTTGATCGTGTCGAGGTAGCCATAGCCGGCTCTGGATGGCACGGTCTCCCTGAACCCACACATGTCGTCGCCATAACCCGCGCTGCCCCCAGATATGTGCGCAACGTCACCGTCCACGTAGAGACCGAGATACAGGTTCTCCAGCCGTTCCTGTCCGACGTTCTTGATCCCGTAGTCAATTAGCACGAAATCCTGAGCGTACTCCGCACTCCATGAGTAGCTGTGTTGCGTGATCTCGATGTTCAGTGGGATATGTCCGCTGCCGGTTCCCCAGTCTCTCCCGTTCCGTGAGGGATCGATAATCGTGTCCGAATAGATTGCGAAGAATTCAAGATCAGAACGAGCGACCGTGTCGTAGTCAGGATCGCCAGGGCGGTTGGAGAGCTTAGTGATATTGCAGATAATGGGATCACTACACGGTATCATTTCATACTGGAATGCCCAACCGTTGAAACCAACCGATACGAGCGTGTCCTCACCCACTACGGCGCCGATCCAAAGCGCTCCCGCATAAAGGTAGCTGATTTCCGAACCTGCCGGGAATTCTCCTGACGGCGCACCAATTCCCGTCTCGCAATCAGGCCAGCCACGGCTTCCCGACCCAAGGTACCCGAAATTGGATATTGGTAGCAAAAGATTGTTGTAATTGTGAGTGCAGACAATCATGTTCGGGGCAGCCTGTTGAAGAGTCGGCCTGAGCAGCGCACCGCCTCCGCCATTTTCACTCGCATTGCTCTTGTCGACTTCAGCCGGCGCCTGTGATGCAAGCGCAAGCAGAACCAGTGTGACGACAGTTGCGATATATGTTACACTTCTCATCTTATTGCTCCTTTGGGCGAACTTGGATGGCACTTAGATGATTCATCGAATTCCGCAAAAATTCCTCGCTATCATAGACGGACAGCATACCGGAACATAAAACCAAAAAATCTCCGTAATTGCAACCGAAAAATCGACTAGGCAAACTGCAACGCAGGTTTCGTCCTGGCTGAATGAAGCCATTCGGAGGCAGAGAAACTGAATTGATTAAGATATCGATAAGCGAAAACTGACGGCATTGCTCTCATTCGCTAAACTGTAACAGGCTAAATCCGATGAATAGAGTGAGAGTACAGGGCGAGCAATCTAAGAATTGGCATACTCGCGACGGTATTTCACCTGGATGCCAGGTACACCCATATGCCTTGAAGGCTCGCGCTGGGCAGCAAGTATGTGGTGGGTCTTTATGACCCAGGTCGAAAGGAGGCAAGATGCCACGGATGCGCATCCTATTCGCCGATGATCACCCGATGAATGTGGCGGATCTTCGGCGTTTAGCTAAAGGAT
>DAOVLC010000333.1 GCA_030631455.1 Candidatus Zixiibacteriota bacterium | reverse complement strand
GAGTTCAGTCGCTATGCCAGGATTCGCGGTTTTTTGATGAAGTTCCGCTTCCCGCTGGTTCTTCTGGGCATAATGCTCTCAACTCTGCACCAATCGTCGCTCGGTTCACTGTTTCTCATTATGCCCTTTAAGCTGCATGAACTCTGGTACTCGAGTATCCTGCCGATTCAGTTTTTCATTTCGGCTGTGGCGCTTGGCCTGATGATGGTGTCGCTGGAAAGTCTTGTAACTCACTGGCTATATCGTCGCGAGCCTGAGACCGGCCTGGTTGCCAAACTGGCGAAGGCAACGATGTGGGTGCTGATGATCTATCTGGGCGTCAGGCTGATCGATATAGTGGTGTCCGGCAAGTTCGCGATGATTTTCTCCGGAACCTGGGAAAGCAATCTTTTCATATTCGAGTTGCTGATCTCGATCCTGATACCGATAATCCTGTTCTCGATTCCAAGAGTCCGCCGCAGTGCAGCGGGACAATGGTTCGGCTCATCAATGGTCGTCTTTGGTATGGTACTGAACCGCATCAACGTTGGTGGGTTGACCATGTTGGGAGTCACCGGTGATTCCTATGTCCCCTCGTGGATGGAAATCGTAATCAGTCTCGGAGTCGTATCGATGACTGCGCTGCTTTTCCTGTTTGCCATCGAGAAGTTCCACATCTGGGAGCAGCGTCCAAGGCATCCGGAGTCTGATCCGCACACGGAGCCATTGTTCGATCACACTACGGAGGTCTGGCTCGGTTCGCCTGTGGTGGCCGCTCGAACGAAGTACTCCCTCGCATTCATCCTGAGCTTTGCGGTTGCCTTTGCACTCATACCGGGGAACAGAACTCAGAGCAAAGGTATTCAGAATGTTATCGTTCATAAGGCACGCGGGGGAGACACTCTCTTTGTTGATGGCAATCGTGACGGCTACGGAGTGATGTTCGATCACGCAAGGCACGCCGATAGTCTGAATCCGCGGATATCGTGTATAAGTTGTCACCACATGAACGTACCGCAGGATAAGGAGAGTGGCTGTTGGGAATGTCACCGCAGCATGTACACGGAAACACGTGTTTTCAATCATGATTGGCACACTGCTGCTTCGGGTGGCAATATCGCCTGTAATCAGTGTCACGATCCGGCAGTGGTTAGACAGGATTCTACGGCCAAGAAGTGCGAGGATTGCCACATTGATCTGGTGCCGAATGAATCGACTATCCATGTGGATGACTATGTGGCTGGCTCATACACTGACGTCATGCATGAACAGTGTATTGGTTGTCACAAGAAGAAAGCCGCCGAGATTGCAGACAAGCCCGATCTGGCTCTTTGCCCAACCTGTCACCAGTCATCGCCAGAGCCATACCTGAAACCTGATGTCATGATGGAACTGGCCGGGCAGCACTTCAATCGGGTGGCGATACCGGCACAGTCATTTGAAACTGAAGAAATCGAGGGTGAACCTAATGGCCAAGAAGATTCTTATCGTAGATGATGAATCAGACATCACGACCTATCTGGCGATGGTACTGAAAGCCAACGGTTTTGTCCCAACGGTAGCCCGCGATGCTCAGGTTGCTCTCGACAAGACGCATGAAATCCAACCGGATCTTATCAGTCTTGACATAATGATGCCGAAGGAATCCGGTATTGCCATGTACAAGCTATTGAAAAATGATCCGAAGACAGATAGAATTCCCGTTATCATCGTTAGCGGTGTTGCGCAGGAAGGCGAGTTCGATTTTCGTTCTTATGTCCCGGACGAGTCGATTCCAGAACCAGAATGTTTTATGGAGAAACCGATTGACGTGAATGAGTATATTCGCACCATCAGGCAGCTCACGTCATCGGATCGACCACCGCGAAGGCAGGAAGAAAAATGACCACTAACGCCCGATCAAAGAAGCCCAGAAGGCTCACAGACATGGTCCATAAGGCTCTGTTCGAGGAAGTGCCATTTAACGTGGCCGTCATTGACCGAGATTACAACATCGTTGAGGCCAACGACAGATTCACCAGGAGCTTTGGCGATTGGCGTGGCAAGAAATGTTACAGCGTATACAAGAAGCTGCACAGGCCATGTGATGAGTGCCCGTCGGCCCAGGTATTTGAAGATGGGAAAGCCGTAGTTGCTGATGCTGTTGGTGTGGACCGGCACGGCCGGCAAACACACTACGTCGGACATGTTGCTCCACTGCGAAGAACGAAAGACGGTCCGGTTGAGTATGTCCTGGAAATGACCAGAACCGTAACAGGTACCAAGAGCTGGCAACAGGAATATCAGGTCCTGTTTGACAGAGTACCCTGTTTTATCACGGTTATAGACAAAGATTATCGCATTGTGAGGACTAATGAAGCTTTCCGCGAGAGTTTTGGTGATGTGCTAAACGAATACTGCTATGAGGTGTATAAACGCCGGAAATCCAGGTGTCGGAACTGCCCCGCGGCTAAGACCTTCCGAGATGGGAGAATGCATCGATCGAGTCAGGTTGGTACGGGCAGTCGTGGACAGGACATACACTACGCTGTCAGCACCTCTCCCCTTATGCGAAGCGGCGACACGGTTGCGCACGTCATCGAAATCTCCACCGACATTACGGCTGTAAAGAGGCTCGAGCGTCAGGTTATTGACGCGGAGCGGTTAGGGGCGGTGGGTCAGACAGTTGCCGGGCTGGCACACAGCATAAAGAATATCTTGATGGGACTTGAGGGCGGCAAGTATATTGTAAGCTTGGGCCTGAAGAAGGACGACCATGAGATGATCAGTGAAGGTTGGGAAATGCTTGAGCGAAACTTCGAAAAAACCACCTCACTCGTCAAGGATTTCCTGAGCTTTTCCAAGGGCAGGCTGCCAGAACTGAAGATGATAGATCCGTCTGATATTGTAATGGAAATCATAGATTTATACAAGGATATCGCGGCTCAGGCCGGAATCGAACTGAAGGCTGAGGTGGCCGGAAATGTGAGAAAAGCGCCACTTGATCCTGATGGAATGCACACATGTCTGACTAATCTCGTTTCCAATGCGATTGATGCGTGTCAGATGGGTGAACAGAAAGGATCGGAAGTGGTCATTCAGGTGGCAGATCGCGGTGACAAACTGGTCTTTGAAGTCTCAGATAACGGGAGTGGTATCGACTATGATATCAAGAAGAAGATCTTCACGACTTTCTTCACCACCAAGGGGGGTGAAGGTACCGGGCTGGGGTTGCTGACCACCCGTAAGATAGTC
>DAOVLC010000348.1 GCA_030631455.1 Candidatus Zixiibacteriota bacterium | reverse complement strand
GTAGTGTGGCTAATCAGCTACATATTCTCGGGCGGCTACGCACCGTGTGACACTGATGGGGATGAAGTGCCGGATTGCTGACCGCCGAGCAATTGTCGAGTACAGCGACCTGACGGCGCGGCGGTTAGCACCGGGCAGACGTGGACATTAGTCGTAAATCTTCGAAGAAGAATAAGGCCTGTAAGCGTTGAGCTTACAGGCCTTCAAACATGGTGCCGAGGGCGGGACTTGAACCCGCACGAGTTGCCTCACTACCCCCTCAAGATAGCGTGTCTACCATTTCCACCACCTCGGCACGAATTCCATTTCATAACCGTCAACTATTATGGATAACAAACGGATTGTCCATATCCAATTGCCTGTCGAGTTCTCGCTTCGCTGAGAACCGAACAAGCACTTTCGAAAGCAGGGCTATTACTCGCCCAGCTCTTTCTTTTTCTCCTCTGTCTGTTGACCCTGCTGAGTCTGCGGCTGTTCCTCTGTCGGGACTATCCTCACAGGCAGTTGGTCGATTTGACCAACGTTGACCTCGGGAACATCGGCAGGTGTCGTTGCCTGCGGTGTCTGTGCGCCCTCCTGTGCAGCCTGCTGGACAGCTGAGGTTCCCGCAACCGCGCTGCCGGTTCTTCCGCCGCTTGTTGTCAGAGTCAATAGCACACACATCCCCATGAACATTATTGCCAGGCCGGTGGTCGCTTTGGAAAGAAACGATCCTGCGCCACGTCCGCCAAACACGGCACCCGATATGCCACCGCCGCCTCCCATCGCGCCAGCCAGTCCCTCACCTTTTGCAGACTGCATCAGCACGCTGATAATCAAGCCGATGCAAATGAAGATGTGAATCGTAATCAAAACTGCGAACAAAACTGTTCCTCCTAATGCGCTCTCACACCGTGAAAACGCTCTATGGTACTGTAGAAATTATCCCAAGAAAACTATTCGCCTTAAGCGACGCTCCTCCTATAAGGCCTCCATCAATATCGGGCTGAGCCAACAGATCGGCCGAATTCGTCGGTTTCATCGATCCGCCGTACAGTATCCTCATCTTCTCCGCGCTATCTTCTCCGTACTTCTGCGCGACTTTGCCTCGGATGAACTTGTGTACCTCCTCAGCCATTTCAGGTGTCGCGGTCTTGCCGGTGCCAATCGCCCAGACAGGTTCGTAGGCAATCACACACTTGTCGAAACCGTCCCTGTCGATACCGGCGAAAACTCCATCAAACTGACCGCTAACAACCTTCTCGGTCTTGCCTGCCTCTCTGTGCTCAAGCTTTTCGCCGACACAGATTATCGGCACAAGGCCGCAAGATAAAGCCAGTTGAACTTTCGTGCCGATCAACTGGTCACTCTCCGAGAAATACTCCCGTCTCTCAGAGTGCCCTAAAATAACATATTTGCAGCCACTTGTCAAGAGCATCTGAGCGCTCACTTCACCTGTGAAAGCGCCTTCCGCCTCCCAGCAGATGTTCTGCCCACCGACTGCTACGCCGGTTCCTGCGAGCGTTTCGACCGCTCTGCCTATCGATATGAATGGCGGGCAAACTACTGCCTCGTAACGATTATCGGCTCTCAAGCCCGCCTTGATAGCATCACATAAGTCGACCGTCTCACGGTCGTCCATGAACATCTTCCAGTTTCCTGCAATTATGAACTGTCTCATTTTCCCGTTCTTTCTTCGATACGGTTCCTATTTGTCTGTGAGCGCAGCAATACCGGGAAGCGTTTTCCCTTCGAGTAGCTCAAGGCTTGCCCCGCCACCGGTCGATATATGCGTGATTTTATCCGACAGCCCCGATTTCGCAACGGCTGCCGCGGAATCTCCGCCTCCGACAATTGTAACCGCACCTTTCGATGTTGCCTCTGCAAGGAGCTCAGCGGTTCCGTTGGTCCCGACTGCAAACTTATCGACTTCAAACAGTCCCATCGGTCCGTTCCATACAACGGTCTTAGCTACGGAGATCACCGTCTTAAGTTTCGCGATTGAAGCCTCTCCAATATCGAGGCCTTTGTATCCCGGTGGAATCGCGTTCGCCGACACAGTCTTTGCATCAGTGTCTCCATCGGAAGCCTCGGACACCACGACATCTTCCGGAAGTATGAATTCGACGCTCTTAGACTTCGACTCGCCGAGAATCTCTTTAGCCATTTCAATCCTGTCGGCTTCGACCAGTGAATCACCGACCTCATAGCCCATTGCCTTGAAAAAGGTGAATGCCATCGCGCCACCGATCGCAATCGTGTCGACCTTGTCGAAAAGATTCCTGATGACATCGATCTTGCCCGAAATCTTGGCGCCGCCGAGTATCGCAACGAACGGTCTGGCTGGATTCGCAAGCGCACCTGCCAGGTATTTCAACTCCTTCTCCAGCAGATAACCGGCTGCACATTTGTCAAAGAAGTTGGTCACGCCGACGGTCGACGCATGCGCTCTGTGAGCGGTTCCGAAGGCATCATTCACATATGCGTCGCCGAGCTTCGACAGACTCTCGGAGAATTGCTCGTCGTTCTCAGTCTCTTCGGTATGAAACCGGAGGTTCTCCAGAAGTAGAGTCTCGCCCAGTTCGAGCGATTTGGACTGCTCTTCTATCTCAGATCCGATACAGTCATGCGCAAACTTAACAGGGCTTCCGAGCAAACCAGAAAGACATGCCGCAACAGGTTCGAGGCTGAATTCGGGCCTGCGCTCACCTTTCGGTCGACCCAGGTGCGACATCAGCACCGGGAAGCCACCCGATGAGATGATCTTCCTTATCGTCGGCAGCGCGGCTCGTACACGCAGATCGTTGGCAACGGAACCATCGGGTGCCAATGGCACATTGAAATCAACTCGGACGAGCACTCGCTTGCCGGTTAGCTCAATATCATCGATCGTGAGTTTGTTCATTTCTCTGTTTAGCTCTTCAGTTCGCGTGGTTTGTGCCAACAACTTACAGCATCCTTTCCATCATATCGACCATGCGGCACGAAAATGCCCACTCATTGTCGTACCACGAGAAGACCTTGACCATACGCTTCGCCATCACTTTAGTGAGAAGCGAATCGAATACCGATGAGTACGGATTATGAATCACGTCGACCGAGACGATGGGATCT
>DAOVLC010000238.1 GCA_030631455.1 Candidatus Zixiibacteriota bacterium | reverse complement strand
CGAGAAGAGCCTGGCGACACCGGTAGTACTTGCCACTACATTCTTCTTCCTTGTCGGTGCATCATTTTGCTACTTCATCGTATTGCCCGCCGCTCTCAAGTTTCTGATGGGCTATGGCACGGAGAACATGGCACCGCTCATATCGATTGGAAGCTTGCTTACTTTCTGCGCCTATTTGATCCTGGCATTCGGACTCGTATTCGAGTTGCCGGTAGTAGCGTTTTTCCTCGGGCGTATCGGCGTGATATCGAGCAAGATTCTCAGAAAGGGTCGAAGGTATGCGATCATTCTTGCGCTCGTGCTTGGCGCTACGCTAACACCACCGGACTTGTTCAGCCAGGTGATGCTTGCCGGGCCAATTCTCATACTTTATGAATTATCTATCTGGATCGTACGCCTCACAGGCGCGGAAAGAATCAGGACAGAGTCGCTTGATGAGGATGAGAGAGAGATCGGTAGGGCAGGCTGACCCCTGCGAGCACACGAAGTTCCAGGTAAACCCTAAGATAATTGATCGCTGACTTTTTTCTTTGCAATGTCACGAATGCGTCTATATTAAGTGATTAACGTAGCTTTTGAGCAGGACATGAGCATGGCAGTAAGATCGCAGATTATCCGCTTCATTCTTCTCCTAATCATCGTCTTCACTATCACTGCTGACGGCGCTACCGACATCCGGACACATTGGCAGGAGGGTGAGACGCGGACTTATCATTTTAGAATGGGAATTCAGTCGCTTGGGATGCATACCGCAAGGTTCGTCGAGGCCAAAGAAGCTCCCGGGATAGGCGTGATATGTCTGTTCGAGATGGACGCCAACCTCGACATGACATCTGTCGGCCATGATATCAAGACCGAACGAACATGCTCGCTGTTTTGCACCGCAGCCGGTTTACCACTGCGCTATGTTGCAGACTACAAGGTCGGCACCAGCGCATACTCTATTGAAGCGGTGATACAGCAGGGTGTGTTCAAAGGCTCTGCCGATGGCATCGGTCTCGACAGCACATTTGAAATAATCATTCCACCGGAAACATACTTGTGCGACAATGATTTCATCGCGCAATGGCAGATGGTGTTTGCCAATCTCGATCTTCAGTTGGGTGATACTCATTCCGTCGATATCCTCATTCCCGAGGACATAAGGCGCGTGCCATTGAGCCTGGTAGTCATCGGGACTGAGCTTGTGGCTGTTGGCAATGAGAGTGTCCTGTGTACCGTGGTCAAAGCGGAACGGATCAACTACCGATTCTACGTCGGCCCGGATAGAAAGCTCCACAGAGTGGTCGAGCCGAGACAGGGTTTGGTAATCGACCTGATGCCATCAAGCGAGACCGACACAGAGACCTCTGCGCAGGCAGGCACATTCTGGCGGACGTTCCCGAGACGCGCCTTGATTTGGACCGTATATGCAGTCTGGGGTTTGATCTTCTTGGCCTTTCTTGGAAAGGACGGAATTTCCCGGTTTGATTTATGGGCAGTTCTTGCCGTGGCGGGTGCGGCATTCGGGCTTGTGTTTGTCGTGCAAGCGCCTGTTCAGAGAGAGATAGCCAAGTCCGTGTTCACTGCAATCGGATCAAAGGGCGCTGGCATGTACATAGGTGCGTTTGTCACAGCCCTCGTCTCCGGAACATTCCAGGAGGCGCTCAAAATAGCTCCGACCTGGCTTAACTGGTACAGACTGGAGCAAAAGCCCAATCTCAGACTGATGATGGCACTTGGTGCGGCCGCGGGCGCTGGTTTTGGAGTTGTGGAGGCTTGCTGGCTCACCGGCGGTGCATTCGCAGCTGGGCATGTCGGTCTCGTCTCTCCTGTAATATGGGAAAGACTCATCACGATATTTTTCCACGTCGGCACAGGTGCTCTACTCGGCTATGGAGTGGGGCGCAGGCAACTGTGGCAGTACTGGCTTCTCACAGCGGTCCTTCATACTTTTGCCAGTTTCCTGGTTGTCTTCCTGATGCAGGGATTTGTCGACACAATTATCCTGTTGAGCTTCCGGACAATATTCTACCTGGCTGTCCTCTTTATCGCAATGGGCGTCCTGAGAAAGATACAGCGCAGGTAGCCGATTGTGCTTATTTTCCCTTGCGCTATCGATTCGGTGCGTATATATTCCGTCCGTTTGTGTAGAAAACTGCAACCTTTGAGGTTTGCACGCGGTTTCTAAATTGATTGGAGGACGAGCGATATGGCGATGAAGATCACTGACGAGTGCACTGCCTGTGGGCTGTGCCTGCCTGAATGTCCGAACAATGCAATCTCGGAAGACGATATCTACGTGATCGATCCTGATCTCTGCGACGAGTGCGAAAACGTCGAGGGCGGATCACAGTGCGTGGAAATCTGTCCGATTGACGACTGTATTATCAAAGCATAAAATCAGCAATCGTAATGAAAGGCACCCTGCAGGGTGCCTTTTTTTTTGGAGCGAACGCAGTGAGTCCTTTGACCGGAAGAATCGATTAGTTATCATTCAGCATACAACAACCTCACCATTGTCAGGGAGGTAATCGAAGCGTATGCCATTCAAATTCATTGATGATGTAGCGACTGCCGATTGCGCCGTCGAAATCAAGGCAGAGACCCTTTCGGGCATATTCGTCGATGCGGCGAAATCGCTTACGGCGCGCATGATCGATCCTGCGACGGTCAGGCCTGAGCAGTCGTGGAAAATCGAACTCAGTGAAGAGAACCTCAGAAGTCTTTTATATGCGTGGCTCTCCGAACTTGTATTCATCAGAGACAGCGAGAATGTATTGCTCTCGGATTTTGAGGTAAGCAGCCTGAAGACCGATGGCGAATGCAGACTGAGTGCGGTGGCGAGAGGTGAGAAGATAGATCATGGCCGTCACGACATTGTAGTCGAGGTGAAGGCGGTCACGATGCACATGTTCAACATCGAAAAAGAAGGCAACATCTGGAAAGCCTTCGTGGTTTATGATCTATAGGTGGTATCATGGAGAAAAAGAAGATAGCAGAGGGAATCTGGGAAATCGATCAGTCGCAGAAACCGGGCATGAATGTCCCGGCGCGCGTGCTGTCGTCGGACAAACTGATAGACACAGTAGAGGACGGCGTCTACGAGCAGGTGACAAACGTGGCCTGTCTTCCCGGCATTCTCGGCTCGGCACTATGCATGCCTGATGGGCACTGGGGATATGGATTCCCGATAGGTGGCGTGGCGGCTTTCTCGACGAGCGACGGAATCATATCGCCCGGCGGAATCGGTTTCGACATAAACTGCGGCATGAGAATGCTCAGGACCAATCTCACTCTCGACGAGATCAAACCGAAGCTTCAGGAGCTTGTCGATACGCTGTTTAAGTACGTTCCTGCAGGGACGGGGAAGAAAGGCACAGTTCGGCTCGACAACAGGACTTTCCGTGATGTGATGACTGATGGGATCGGCTGGTGCGTCAGGCAGGGTTACGCTACCGAAGCTGACCGGGATTCGGTCGAGGAGTCCGGGTGTCTCGCTGGCGCGAATCCGGATTACGTCTCGGAGAAAGCGTTCAAACGCGGCGTAGGCCAGCTTGGAACGCTCGGCTCGGGCAATCACTATCTCGAAATCGAAGTTGTCACGGAAAACAACATCCTCGATCCCGATGTCGCGAAGGTTCTTGGCTTAGATCGGCCCAATCAGGTCATCATATCCATCCACTGCGGGTCGCGCGGGTTCGGTCATCAGGTCGCAACCGACTATCTTCAGGTGTTCGAGAAGAGTGTTAAACGATACGGGATAACCGTAAGGGACAGAGAGCTTTCCTGCGCGCCGTTTATGTCCGATGAGGGGCAGCGGTATTTCGCCTCGATGAAGTGTGCCGCCAATAACGCATTCGCCAACAGGCAGGTGATTACTCATCAGGTACGCAAGGCATTTGGCAAGATTCTGGGCAAATCCGAGCAGGAACTCGGCATCAGCACGATCTATGACGTCGCTCACAACATCGCCAAGGTCGAGAGATATGTCGTCGAAGGAAAGGAACAGGAGGTCGTGATTCATCGCAAGGGCGCGACTCGGGCATTCGGCCCCGGCTCACCTGAGATTCCATCGAGATACGCGTCGATCGGGCAGCCTGTCATTGTCGGCGGATCGATGGAGGCCGGATCGTATCTGCTGGTCGGTACTCAGAAGGCGATAGACGAGACATTCGGCTCGACGCTACACGGTTCCGGCAGGACT
>DAOVLC010000001.1 GCA_030631455.1 Candidatus Zixiibacteriota bacterium | reverse complement strand
GCCTTCTTAGACGGCATCGTCGGATACTGTTGGAAGAGATCGACGACATTAGTATCGTAATCGTATACTTCTTTCTCCTTGCGGCCGAAACCGGTGGCTATCACGGTCACTTGAATCTCATCACCCAACGTCGGATCGATCACCGCACCGAATATTATCTCGGCATCCGCTCCAGCAGCCTCGTAGATGACATTGGTGGCATCGTTCACCTGTGTCAGAGTCATATCCGAGCCACCGCAGACATTGATCAGCACTCCTCTCGCTCCAGAAATACAGGTGCTCTCCAACAGCGGTGAGTTGATGGCCGCATTAGCGGCTTCGACACCGCCGGACTCCCCGGAACCATAGCCGGAGCCCATCAGCGCCTCGCCACGACTGCTCATGATCGTCCTGACATCCGCGAAGTCGCAGTTGATGATGCCGGGAACAGTGATGAGATCGGAGATGCCACGTGTCGCGTGCAGAAGAGTTTCGTCTGCCATTAGAAACGCGTCGGTCAGCTTAGTGCCCTTCTCGACCACCTCGATCAGGCGTTGGTTTGGGATGACGATCATCGTGTCGACGCGGCTCTTCATCTCATCGATTCCCATCAGCGCCTTGTTGAGGCGTTTCTTGCCTTCGAATGTAAACGGTTTCGTCACAATGGCGACAGTCAGCGCGCCAAGCTCGCGAGCAATCTCCGAAACTATCGGTGATGCGCCGGTTCCTGTTCCGCCACCCATACCGGCGGTGACGAAGACCATATCAGAGCCTTTGAGCGCCTCGGCGACAGTCTCTCTGTCCTCTTCGATGGCCTTTCTGCCGATCTCCGGGTCGGCACCTGCTCCAAGCCCCTTGGTGCAGCGGCATCCGATCTGCAGCCGGTTCGCAGCCTTCGCTCCTTCGAGCGCCTGCGCATCGGTGTTCACGGAGACGAACTCCACCCCGACAAGTCCCGCGTCAATCATGCGATTGACTGCGTTGTTGCCGGCTCCTCCCACCCCGACGACCTTGATCCGGGCCTTGTCGAGATAGTCTTCAGCGAAGCTGATCATACATCCCTCCTATATATTTAGAATTGCACTTACTGCTTTTTCGAATCCACGTGCCATCCGGCCGAACACTCCAGGCTGTACTCGGTATGGACTTCTCTGCATAAACCCGTATTTCACGAGTCCCGTTGCAACCGCAGCCCCGTATGGGTTGCTAAAACAGAACTCATCTTCGGAGATACGCGGGGTTGCAAGACGAGCCTTCAGTCCGAAGATGCGTTCCGCGAGACATTCGATATCTGTCAGGCAGGCGCCGCCGCCTGTCAGTATGATCCCTGCATCGATTCTGTCGAAGACAGGAGTGTTGACAAGTTGCTTCTTGATCATTTGAAATATCTCTTCCACGCGAGGTTCGATAATTGCGGCGAGCACGGTGCGAGAAATTCGTCTCTGGTAAAATTCGCCAAGATCAGGCAGCGTCAGCTTCTCCTTCGGATCGACCCGTGAGATAACTGCGGACCCCTGGCATATCTTGAGCTCTTCAGCGGCATCCATCGGCAGGCGAAGACCATACGCAATGTCCGAGGTGACGTTGCGACCGCCGAGCGGGATCGATGCAGTATGCCAGACAGTGTCTTCATAGTGCAGTACGACGTCTACCGTGCCTGCACCGATATCAATCATCACGGAGCCGTTTCGCTTCTCCTCAGGTGTCAGGAGAACTTCTGATGCCGCAATCGGGCTATTAACTATCTCCCGCACATCGCTTCCCGCTTGCTTCACGCATTCGAGTAGGTCACCGGCTGCCGTCATTGAGGCGGTTACTATGTGAACTTCCACCTCCAGGCGTTCTCCTGACATGCCTATTGGATCACATATCCCGCCTTGATCGTCCACGGCATAATGCTGTGGCATGACATGCAAGCGCTCCTGATCTTCGGGTATCCTCACATTCTTCGCGAGTTCGACGACTCGTTCGATTTCTTCCTCTGTGATCTCATTCTCTATCATCGAAATCGAGATAGCACCGCGGCTGTTCAACCCTCTGATATGGTCGCCGGTGATGGCAACGTGCAGTGGGCCGGTTTTGAAACCGCAATCCCCCTCCACCCGTTTGAGAACTTCTGCGACCTGCGTGCTTGCTTTATGCATGTTGACTATTATTCCGCCTTTGACTCCGTCAGACGGCGCTTCCGCCATACCGGAGAGAACCAGTTCACCTTCCGGTCCAACTGTGCCGACGGCGCAGCAAATCTTGTGCGATCCGATGTCAAGTCCTGCATATCTGTTCTTGGCCTGCATGATGTATACCTCTTGCTATGTCAAATGTCTCGCAACAACTGATCTTCCATATCTCAAATCGAGTTCGCCAGCCGGCAGCCCTTCAAGGCGATTTAGGAGCAAATCAAGATTGGCCAGCTTCTGATGATAGTTTCCGCGGCCGATGATCACCCGGACATCGGAATTCCTGAAATATAGCACCGGCGAATCGCATGATCCGAAGTCAATCTCTGATATCGCATCGCAGATGCTGCTGTAATCTGAACGAAGCAGCCTGCAGATTCTCAGCGCCTCCTGAAGCTCGGGTGATGAGACAATAGTGAACGGTTCTACACCTTTCAATCTCACGCCTGTAACGAGCGGCAGGAAAGGTGTTTCCCCGGATTCGTTCAACGGCAGTATCTCGCCGAGAGAGGACAGCCCGTAGACTTCCGGAAGGCACACAATCGCAATCGGGTTCTTGCTGTCACCTTCGCATACAACCTCTCCCCAGATGTTCATACGGCAATTCACGGAGGAGAATTCCGCGTGGTGTCCGAGCAAGGCTGCAGAGCAGTCTGCGAGTGGCTGCCTGAAGAAGTTTGTGTCGGAAGTATCCGCAAACAGATTCTCGGCACCGGTACCGATGGTTGTTCCATTAGCCACGAGGCGGTATCCGGACACCCGGATCAGAGGATAGAAGTGGCAGAAGACCATGAATCCGGCCATCAGTCCGAGTACAACGGAGAGTATGATCTGCACGCGCAATGTCATTTTTCGAATACCTCCAGAAGATTCTCTCCAATATGATAGATGTCACCCGCGCCTATTGTCATCACGATTGAGCCGTCAATTCGATTTTCCTTGACGAATTGTGGAATCTGCCGCATGTCGTCTATGTAGTGGCAGTTCTTGTGGCCGTAGTCATTCGCCGCTGATACAATCATCTCTCCCGATACTCCGGGAAGAGGTTTCTCGCGCGCAGCGTATATCTTTGTCACAATCAACATGTCCGATAGCAGGAGCGCCTTTGCGAATTCCCGATAGAAGAAATTTGTTCTCGAATAAAGGTGAGGTTGGAATATCGCCACTAACGGACGTCCGTATCCGATTTTAGCTGCTCGAAGCGTAACTTCGATCTCGGTCGGATGGTGTGCGTAATCATCGACAACCATGATTCCGCCCGTCTCACCCTTGATCTCGAAACGCCTGATGACTCCCTTGAAGCTCGCCAGCGCGTCTCTGATCTTCTCCCAGGGCATGTCAAACTCAAGCCCGACTGTAATGGCCGCCAGCGCGTTTCTGACATTGAAGATGCCGGGGAGGTTTATCGTGGCCTTTCCGAGTACATTTCCGTTCTGATGAACCGTAAATGTCGATGAGTGTTGCTCGTAGGACAGGTCGGATGCCCGTATACTCGCCTGTGTGGTTAAACCGAAAGTTTTGACAGGGCGCTTGAGTTCCGGGATCAGCGAGACTAGATTTTCATCGTCCATGTTGATGAAGATATTTCCGTAGAAGGGGACGCGATTCGCGAATTCGATGAACGCTTCTCTGATGGCCTCGAATGTGCCGTAGTAATCGAGATGATCCGCTTCAAGACTGGTGATGACCGCCATCGAGTGAGTGAGGTTAAGGAAGGATCTGTCGTACTCATCCGCTTCGGCGACCATACAGTCGCCCGTACCGAATTTCACATTTGTGCCGTATTGCTGCACGCGTCCGCCGACAATGACGGTCGGGTCAAAACCGCCCTCGGTAAGAGTATAGCCGACAATCGACGTAGTGGTTGTTTTGCCGTGAGTACCTGCAATAGCGACCCCGAACTTGGTCCGCATCAGTTCTCCAAGCATCTCGGCACGGCGGATGACCGGGATCTTTGACTTGACGGCAGCGATGACTTCCGGGTTTTCGTCGTCTACGGCTGACGATATTACAACCGCGTGTGAATCGCCAACCTGCTCGCCCTTATGCTCGAAGGATATCTTGATTCCGATGTCAATAAGATGGTCGGTCACTTCGGTCGACACCAAGTCGCTGCCAGTGATAACATAGCCTTCGTTGTGCAGCATTTCTGCGATTCCTGACATTCCGATGCCGCCTATTCCGACAAAGTGGAGCTTTTTGATCTTTCCGAATTTCACTTGCCAGCCTCCGATAGGATAATCTTCGCGATTGATTCCGATGCACCCGGTGAGTGCAGCTTACGCGAACACTCGGCCATTCTCTTAAGGGTCAGATCGTTCTCCACCAGGTTAAGTGCCATGCCAATCATGTCAGCTTCTGTCATATTCACTTGTTTGACAAGTATCGCTGCACCCTTGTTCTCGACCGATCTTGCGTTGTATTGCTGATGATTCTCCGCCGCGAATGGATATGGTATCAGGATCGCAGGTTTGCCTGCGGCAGCGAGCTCCGCTAAAGTCATTGCCCCTGCACGAGAAATCACAAGATCCGCGCACGCATACGCCAGATCCATCCTCTCGATAAACGGTATTGCCACTCCCGGCATTCCCGATTCCTCGAACCGATTCCTGAAATCGTCGAATGTTGTGCGGCCGGTCTGCCAGATAAGCTGTAAGTCTGCCTTCTGTTTCAGTCTGTCAAGATTGTCTGCGATGTAGCTGTTGATGGCTTTGGCACCCTGACTGCCGCCGAATATGAGTAAGGTCTTTTTACCTACATCGAGTCCGAAATACCGCATTGCATCATCGACATCACCCATATCGAAGCTGGGTCTCAGTGGGTTCCCTGCCTGGATTATATTTGAATCTGGGTGCAGGTAGTCCTTGATGACCGAATACGCCGCAAAGACCGCGTCCGCGCGCCTGGCAAACAGCCGAGTAGTCAATCCGGGATATGAGTTCTGCTCCTGCATGAAGATCTTGACTTTCGCCAACAAGGCAGCGATCAGGACCGGAACGCACAGGAAGCCTCCCGTCGCCAATACGGCAAAAGTCTTTTTCTTCCTGAGCAGCAAATAGGACTGCAATGTGCCGGCTGCAAGAACGAAAGGTATTGCGAGGTTCTTAATGCTCATGCTTCTTCGGAGAGGTATCGCATTGATCGAATAAAACTCATATCCCGATTTGGGAGCAATCCGACTTTCTATTCCGTCGGAAGTGCCGATCACGTATAGTTTCAAATCCTTGTCCAACTTCATTAGACTCTCCGCAACCGCCAGAGCCGGAAACAGGTGACCACCGGTTCTTCCGGCCGCGATTGCAATCGTAATGTCACTCATGCTTTTCAAACAGCGGTATATTCCGCCCTCTCCTTCGTGATATGTTCAGGAGGACTCCAACCGCCGATGCGGATATCAGTAGTGACGATCCGCCGTAGCTTATGAAAGGCAACGGCATGCCTGTCGTCGGTATCAGATTGACTGTTACGGCGATATTGATTAACGCGCTCGTCGCGAGTATCAGCGTTATTCCAAAGGCAAGGAAGAACCCGAAGCGATCCTGAGAATTAGAGGCGATTCTCAGACCACGCCAGAAGATTACGAAGAACAGCGTGAGAACAATAGTCACCCAGATGAAACCTCCTTCTTCGGCAAAATTCGCGATAATGAAGTCCGTATGTACCTCGGGCAGGAAGAACAGCTTCACCGCACCGCGCCCGATTCCTTTACCGAAGAGGCCGCCCGAACCTATATAGAGTATCGATTGCTTGACCTGGTATCCACCCTTGAGTGGATCGCCTATGGAATCCATATACTCCAGAATTCGGCCCTGCTTGTATCCGAAATGGTACACGGCTGTGAATCCGAGCAGGGCGCACGAAACACATCCGAGCAGTACCTTTCGCAGACTAACACCGCCAACGAACATGATTCCGACTGCGACGGCGGATAGGACGACAACAGTCCCGAGATCAGGCTCCAGGAGGATAAGACCCATGCCCGCAGCGACAGCGAAAAGAACAAGATACTTGTACCATTGAGGACGCTGAACCCTGCCGTCGCCAGCGAGGTAGCCCGCGAGGAGCACGATCATCACATACTTGAATATTTCTGACGGCTGAAGGTTGTAGTTGCCAATCTTGATCCACCTCGATGAGCCATTGATCTCAGGCATGAACATCGTTACCACCAAGAGTGCCAGCGAAACGATCACTGCCGGCCACAAAAGTTTCAGATATAGGCGATAATCAATGGCGGAGAATACCAGCATGGCAAAGACCGCGATCCCGGAGAAAAGAAGTTGCTTGATGAAATAATGCGCGTGCTCTCCGGCAAACCTGATGTCTGCGAGAAAAACTGAGGAAGAGTATACCTGCACAACGCCTATGGTCATGAGAAGCAGGACCGCCGTGTACAACGTCAGGTCTGCACCATTTCGCCGTGTTCTCTTCACTCGATTTCCTTCCGTAAGCCGGCGATGGCTTCCTTGAAGGCTCTGCCGCGATCTTCGTAATCACGAAACATATCAAACGAAGCGCAGCCGGGTGAGAGGAGCACTGTGTTTCCGGGCATGGCCAAGTTGTGAGCCAGCCTGACGGCTTCATTCATGTTGCCGGCTCTGTGTATCGGCACGAGTTCATCAAACGCGCTCTCGATCTTATCTGACGCCTCGCCGATTAGTACAACCGCCGCGACATGTTCGGAGACAAGTCCTCGTAGCCTTGTGAAATCGCTGCCCTTGTCTCGCCCGCCCATTATTGTTACAAGCTTGCCTTGCACACTTTGCAGGGCGTACCAGACCGAATCGACATTCGTCGCTTTCGAATCATTTACGAATTTCACCTTGCCGATCGCGCCACAATCTTCGAGCCGGTGCTCCACACCTTCAAAGGTGGAGAGAACATCACGAATGGCATCCTCATCGACACCGGCCACGACAGCCGTGACCGCTGCAGCAGCACAATTGGCGAGGTTGTGCGGACCAGGTAGCGAAATATCTGCAACATCCAACAGCTTGTGAGCATCTCCGTTAAAGTCGAGCCAGAGCCTCTCCTGATCGACGTAGGCACCCGGACTCACTCTGTCGGATAGGCTGAAATAGTATTTCTTTGCCTGTGTGGCTGCGGAGAGGCGCATGAGATAGGTGTCATCGTTATTCACTATTAGCGCATCATTCTTGTCCTGGTTCTCGCTGATCCTCATCTTCATTTCAGCATAGGATGCAAAATCTTCGTAACGGTCGAGGTGGTCCGGCGTCAGATTCAGAACAACCGCTATGTCCGGCCTGAACTCGAAACATCTTTCGAGTTGGAACGATGATATTTCGAGTACAGCCCAGCCGTCTTTGGGGACTTGATTGCAGATGTCGCAGAATGGGCTGCCGATATTGCCTGCCACAAATGTCGTTTCTCCGGAGTGTTTGAATATCTCACCGATCACAGTGGTGGTAGTGGTCTTCCCGTTGGAGCCAGTTATTGCGATAATCTGTCCATCACACATCCAGAAACCAAGTTCGATTTCTGAGATGATCGGAATCCCGTTATCCTCGATCTGTCTGATTATCGGAGCGGTGGCAGGTACGCCGGGGCTTACAACGATGTAGTCCCGGCTCCTGAAGACTTTGTCGGTATTGCCTCCGGTTTCGTATTCAATGCCGTTTGCTTCGAGCAGCTGGATCGATTCGAGCACCTGTTCCGCTTTGCGGCTCTCCGAGACAAAGACATTGGCGTTATACCGTTTGAGGAGCAGCGCTGCGGATACGCCCGATCTGGCGGCTCCGATTACTCCCACATTCTTGCCAATTACTCTGTCGGTTCTCATAAGGCTATTACCTGATCTTCAGAGTCGCGAGAGTCAGAAGTGCGCATATTGCACCGATGATCCAGAATCTCGTTACGACTTTTGTCTCATGCCATCCAAGTTGCTCGAAATGGTGATGCAGGGGAGCCATCTTGAATATCCTCTTGCCTCGAAGTTTGAAGCTCGATACCTGCAATATCACTGAGAGCGCCTCAGCGACAAATACACCCCCGACGATTACCAATAACAGTTCCTTCTTCAGCATTATGGCGATTGTGCCGATTGCACCGCCGAGCGCGAGGGCGCCCGTATCACCCATGAATACTTCGGCTGGGTGAGAGTTGTACCACAGGAAGCCGAGAGCCGCACCCATCGCGGCAGTGCAGTAGATTGTCAACTCACCAGCGCCTTCGAGATAGGTTATCTGCAGATAACCCGAAAAGTCATTGCGCCCGCTGACGTAGGCCAAGCCTGCAAAGGCGACAAAGACGATTCCGCAGAGGCCGGTGGCAAGTCCATCGAGGCCGTCAGTAAGATTGACGGCATTCGATGACCCGGTTATGACCAGCACAACGAACGGCACAAATAGCACAACCCACTTGAAATCGAGTACGTAGTCCTTGACGAATGGAATCTCGGTAGTCGGACCGAAGGAGCCGGACGGTGAGAAGTAGAATAGAGTTACTCCGATCACGAGTCCGCACACAATTTGACCTGCGAGTTTGTATCTGCCGATCATTCCTTTCGGCCTCTTCATGATCGCTTTCATGTAGTCATCCATGAAACCGATTGCGCCCATCCAGAAAGTCACGAATAGTATTAACTGCACATATCTGTTGGTTAGGTCAGCCCAGAGCAGAGTGGAGAGGATTATTGCCGTAAGGATGATGATGCCGCCCATTGTTGGCGTGCCTTCTTTCGCGTAGTGTGTCTTGGGTCCTTCCTCACGGATCTTCTCTTTCACACCTTGCCGATTCAGAAGTCTTATGAACATTGGCCCAAAGATCAATGTGATAATGAGCGCAGTCAGAGTGGCTCCCGCACTTCGGAATGTGATATACTTGAACAAATTGAAGAACGAGACATGCTCGGTAAGTGAGTAAAGGAGATGATAGAGCATCAGTTGCCTCTTCCAAGCTGTGACCGTAATCCGATGGTGATTCGATCGAATTCCATCGACCGAGAAGCCTTAATCAGAACCGCATCCCCCGGTCTGAGTTGACGCAACAGGTGATCGATCATTTCGTTGACGTCCGAGAGAAGCAGAAGTCTTTCCGGTGGGTATCCATGCTTCGATGCTCCCTCAATGATAGCCTTGGCAAGATCGCCACACGCGAATAGGAAATCAGGCTTGACCCCTGCGGCGTAAGCTCCGACCTCAAGGTGCAGTTCTGTCGACATTTCGCCAAGCTCCAGCATATCGCCGAGCACAGCGAATTTCCGGCCTTCGGCTCTAATCGCGGCGAGTGTATCCAGGCCGAATTTCATCGAGGCCGGATTCGCATTGTACGTGTCGTTGATGATGAGCACATTATTGACCTTGACTGTCTCCGTCCTCATCTCGACCGCTCGGAATGATTCGAGCGCAGCTCTTATCCTGTCGCCAGGTACCGATAGGGCATGCCCTACCGCTGCCGCCGCCAAGGCGTTGTACATATTGTGCATGCCGGGCGCGGCGAGATGCACTTCTCCGGTTTCAGCCAGATGAAACTTCGCGCAGCCTGAACCATTGATCTCGAACCGGCTCGGAGAAATGTCACATTCCCCCTCCACGCCAAACCCGAGCCTTGTGAGCTTCTCGTTGTCGAATCTCGTGCGAAGATAAGCGTTGTCGAGATTGAGTATCACTGTGCCGTCGCCCGGCATATTATCTAATAGTTCGAATTTCGCCTCTGCAATTGCGTCGATGGTCAGCATCGTCTCGAGGTGCGCTGCCTCGACATTCGTTATTACACCGTACTGCGGCTGCACCAGCCGGGTCAACTCCCCGATCTCTCCCGGCGTGCTCATGCCGAATTCGAATACTGCAATTTCGGTGGATTCACCCATCTCGAATATGGCGAGGGGGACTCCGTACAAGTTGTTGAGATTGCCGGGGGATTTGTACGTTTGGTATTTCTCAGCCAATACCGCACCTATCATCTCCTTAGTTGTTGTCTTGCCATTTGTTCCAGTGACAGCAACCTTGATTGGATCGGCACGTTCCAGCCACCATGATGCGAGATTATGCATCGCCTTGAGCGTATCTTCGACGACGAGAAATTTGGCTGTGGAGTGAGCTTCTTGACCATTGTATCTGTTGTTAACGACAACGGCCTCGGTGCCTCTTGCGAGCGCCTGTGAAATGTGTCGATGCCCGTCATCATTCTTCCCTTCGATTGCAAAGAACAGGTTTCCCTGAGTGGTCGTGCGGCTATCGATAGAGACGCCTCTAAACATGAGATCTCCGACATCGGTCACATCTCTGAGAGCTCCTATCGGGTCGATGATGTCACTCAAGTTTGCCTTGATCACTTCTCTTGTCCCAGCAATTCGCGAATGACCTCGCGGTCATCGAAATGGATTTTCTCTGCGCCGACTATCATGTAGTCTTCATGGCCTTTGCCTGCCACAAGCAGGACGTCGCCCTCAGAGCTGGCTTCGAGCCCCGCCTGGATTGCGTCTTTTCTGTCTTCCACTATCACAGTCTCAATTGACGGATCAAGCCCCGGTTTGATGTCCTCGATGATTGCGGCCGGGTCCTCGGAGCGTGGGTTGTCCGAGGTGACAACTATCTTGTCCGCGTATCGCGACACCGCTTCGCCCATAGGCTTGCGCTTGGATTTGTCGCGATCGCCTCCGCATCCGAACAGCACTATGAGTTTTCGTTCAGTCAGTTTCCTGCAAACGGCGCACGTGTGTTCGAGAGCATCCGGTGTATGAGCATAGTCCACATATATGTGAACTCCTCTGTCATTTTCAATCGGCTCGAGCCTTCCCGGCACGAACGTTGCTGCCTCAAGGCCACGCTTTATAGTCGCAGCATCCATTCCTGTCGCCATGGCAAAGGCTGCCGCACAGACTGCGTTTGAGACGTTGTGGTCACCGATGAGCCTGAGCTTGACATCTTCCTCGCCGAGAGGAGTTACGAGACGGAAGCATGTTCCCTCGGGGCCTGCCTCGATATCAGTTGCATAGAGATCTGCATGGGTATTCTCGATCGAACACGCGAGATATGACGAATCGACATGTCCTCTGAAGAAGTCGTACTCAGCGTCATCCATGTTCAGGATTGCCCACTTCTCCTCACCATGCGCTTTGTCGAAAAGCAGAGCCTTCGTCTTCTTATAATTCTCCATATCACCGTGGAAGTCGAGATGATCCTGGGAGAGGTTGGTGATTCCCACAACGTCGAAATCGATCATCTTGATTCGCCCGGCTTTCAGCGCGTGCGATGACACCTCCATGACCGCCACGCGGATTCTCTCATCTCTCATGATGGAGAGCAGTCGTTCTATCTGGAGTGACTCCGGAGTCGTGTTCACCGCGTCGAATCGGTGCTTGCCGGCAGCGTACTCAATCGTTCCTATGATACCGGTTTTACGCCCCTTCTCCTCGAGGATCGATTTTACGAGATATGTGACGGTTGTCTTGCCGTTGGTTCCTGTGACTCCAAGCACTTTCAGATGATGGGACGGAAAGTCATGATACTTCGCTGCGAGAAGTGCGAGGGCTTGGCGAGAATCGGGGACTACCACTTTCACCGGCACATTGCATTCGATGTCCCTCTCCAGAACAACGCAGGCTACCTTCTTGGCAGCAGCCTCCGATACGAAATCGTGACCGTCCAGATTTGCACCGACCAACGCCACGAACATGTCGCCGGATTCGAGAAGTCTCGAATCGTATTCTATCTTTTCGATTTCCGTGTTGTCGTCTCCGATGACTTCCTTATCCGGAAGTATCAGCAGCAAATCATTGAGTCTAATGTTGGCCTCCCGTGTTGGCTTTGCACGCCAACACAATCCGTTTCACGTCTTCGAGTTTCGATCCGGCGGCAGGATTCTGGTTCTCTACTTTCCCATTTCCGTCTATCTCGATTGAGCAGCCGATATTGCTTAACAGAATGACTGCATCGCGGGCAGGCAAGCCTGTCAGATCAGGAAGTATGCCTTTGTGCAGTTGGGCTTTGCACTCATCGATCTCTGAGTTCGGAGAGTCTGTGGTTCTATCTCTGCCCGAAATCCACCACTGAAACTTTTCGTAACGTTGCACCATCTTCCGTGTTCCTTTTGCTGCCACTGTGGAGTTCGGTCTGCGATCAGGGATTCCTGCGGGCTCTCGTGTCTTTTCGCTGGTCTCGGCTTGCTGTTTCGCCCAGTCCTTGCGCGTTTTCTCAAGGAGAGTAATCCTGCGAGCTGTCTCAGCAAAAGCAGGCGCAGCTGTGTAACCGCCGTAATTGACTCTCTGAGGTTCGTCGATAATAACTATGCCCGCTATTCTCGGTTTCTCCCTTGGGAAAAATCCGCCAAAGCTCGCCATATACTTGTTCCAGTAGTAACCACCTGTTTCGAGGTTCGGCTTTTGAGCCGTGCCGGTCTTACCGGAGAAGGGAACTTCTTCGATTCGAGCAATCTCTGCCGTACCGGAGTCGACTACACCCGCCATCAGATCCCGGAGTGTGGCTGCGGCAGAGTGTGAAACAACGCGCCGAATCTCTCGGGGCGTAAACCGCTGATTCAATCTGCCGGTTTCGGTTCGTATCTCTTCAACGACATAAGGCTTCATCAAAACGCCGTCGTTGGCAATTGCGCCTATCGCGGCTGCCATCTGTAGGGCAGTAACTGAAATCCCGTGTCCGATAGAGCTTTGTGCCGTCCAGAATCTGCTCCAATTTCTTGGTTTTTTCAGCCTTCCATGCTCCTCTCCGGGTATATCGATTCCTGTGCGCTGGCCGAAGCCGAATTGCCGCGCGTACCTGAATAGCTTCTTGCCGCCCAGTTCCTGAGAAAATCGGCCCGTAGCGATGTTTGACGAAAGCTCGAATGCTCGCCTGAAAGTGATAGTCCCCAGTTCTTTATCATCGTGCAGGATTCGGCCATTGAATTCAAACTTGCCCATTCCCGCCCAGATCGTGTCTGTGAGGGAGAAGACGTTATCGTCGAGCATTCCGGCGAACGCCACGAGCTTGAAGGTCGATCCCGGCTCGAACAGGTCTGTCACGACTCTTGACTTGTATATCTTCTCGCCGCTGTCAGCAAGGGGAGAGTAGTAGTCCGCGGCAAGGACTCTTCCGGTAGCAGTCTCGATAAACACGGCCATACCGGATATTGCATTCCACTTGTCGACTGCACGCCGAAGTTCTTCTTCCACGATTTGCTGATACTCGATGTCAATTGTCAACTTCAACTCGCATCCGTCGTGAGGGCGCACTATCGGTGTATCGGAAATGCGGTAGACCTTTCCTCTGCCATCACGTTGGAATCTCGCGACTCCCGGATCTGGTTTCAGCTGCTCATCGTATGCGACCTCGATACCCGATATCCCATTATTGTCTGCGTCGACCTGACCAAGTATATCCTCTGCGAGGGAATGATAGCGATAGACTCTCAGGAATTCCGGGTAAGAGTATATGCTGTCGCAATTGAGTGCTTTTATCTGGGCTGCGAGTTCAAGCGAGGTGAATCGTGCGAGGGAGTTGAATTTCCCCGGCCGTTTCAAAACACGTTTCACCAAACCTGTTTCACCCGTCAATGACGAGATCCGTCGAGCGAGTTTCCTCAGATAGCTTCTGTCGGCTGTGTATGTATAGAAGGTCTCGGACGGAATATCGAAGGCGAGCAGATTGTCGTTGCGGTCGTAGATACAGCCTCGTTTGGCCGACAGTTTCAGCTCGCCCCAGCATTGATCGGCGACCAGGCTTTCGCATCGCGATCCCTCGACAATCTGAATTTGCACGAAGCGGGCGGCAAGAATGATCCAGCCAATCGTGACGCAGGTGAACACGAGTGAAAGCCGCATCGTGGAGAGTTTTCTGGGTCTCACCTGGCTGCCCTTTCTTTAGCGACAGCGGAGGTAACTCCAAGCCCCGGTATATTCAAGTTTGCATACAGAAAATCGAGCCTTTCGATTGCTCTGCGGGCAATGGAGCTTCGGATCGATGCAAAGTCGGAATCACTGAGCCAGACAATCTGTTCCGGATGAGGGGGCTTGAGTGAGAATCTCTCTGAGGCTATTGAGCCAAGATGATCGAGTGATTCGAGATCCAATATTTTCGATTCGAGGTATGCGCGATTCTTGTGAAGCTGTTTGACCTCATCTTCGAGTTTCCCGACCTCTATGGCGGTTCGTGCGATGCGGTAACGCTCGAGCACGAATGCCGCAGCAAGGTTGATTACGAGAAGGAGTATCCCGACTGTCTTGCCCAATGAGACCAGACCGGCATATCTTCCCTGAAATGCCTTTAGGTTCATGCTGTACCAGCCGGGGAACGCCAGGCCTCCCATTACGGGAGACCTGCATTCCCCCCAACGTATATTGAGTTACGAGAATGGAAGCTTCTCTGTTACACGGAGTCGGGCGCTGCGGGCCCTTGGGTTTGACTCAACCTCTTCCGCAGACGCCTTGACGACTCGGTGTGTAACGGAGCGCAAGATAGAGCCCTGAATGCCCTTCATACTGGCCTCTATCTCAGGCGGATAGCCCGAATTCTTGCTTAACTCCCGGAAAAACCTCTTTACTCTTCTGTCTTCCTGACTGTGGTAGGAGATTACCGCAAGCCGTCCCCCAGGCTTCAGGTATTTCACCAATTTAGGTAACGCCCTGTCAAGCCTGCCTATCTCATCATTTACGGCGATGCGTATACATTGGAGGAGACGGGCGGTATGTTTGTTTCTCAGCCTTGCCGGAAACAGATCATCGATGCATGCGACCAGATCGCCGATGGTCTGTAAAGGCGATCTCTGGCGACGTTCGACTATTCTGTCGACGAGCTTTTCCGGTCTCCGGAAATCCCCGTACGATCTCAGAACTTTGGCGAGATCACCGGGAGAGACCGTGTTTATATACTCCTGTGCAGTCAATTCCGATTCCTGGTCGAATCGCATATCCAGCGGCGCGTCGAAACGGTAGCTGAAACCGCGATCTGCATTGTCAAGTTGAGCAGAACAGATTCCGAGATCGAGCAGCGCTCCGGAGAGTGCACCCTCCTTCAACTCGGCAATTCGCTCGAGCTCGTCGTAAGAGCACTGGCGAAACGATACCCTGTCGGAGAAAGATCCGAGTCTGTCTTTCGCAGCTTGCAGCATCTCAACGTCCCTGTCGATGCATATCAATTTTCCTTCAGAGGACAGCTCCTGAGCTAATTGCTTCGCGTGTCCTCCAAGTCCGCATGTTCCGTCGAGAAATGTGCCCGAGCGATCAGTCACCAGAAGTCGTACGACTTCCGCAGCCAGGACCGGTACATGTCCGGCCCGGTTCATGATCCCGGGAACAGTTTTTCGGCAGATTCCTCCCAACTCATCCCAAACTCGGCAAGATACTTCTTGTAGCGTCTGGGATTCCATATCTCAATCCACCGCCCGGCGCCTATGACAACAGCGTCACGACTAAGGCCGGCCAGCTCCTTGTGATTCTTCGATATCGGTATCCGACCCTGCAAATCGAGTACAACCTCAGCGGCCTCAGAGTGCAAAATCCTGTTGAAATACCTGAATTCGCGCTGGGTGAACGATACATCGGAAAGCTTCTCCTGAATTCGCATCCACTCCGATGCCGGATAAAGAGCAAGCCCTCCCTCAAAGCCGCGAGTCAGCACAAAACGGTCGGTCATCTTCTTCGATCTCGATTTAACCCGTGGTTGCGTTCTTCTTAGTGCCGCAGGTAGTGTGAGGCGGTTCTTGTCATCGAGCACGACAAGGAACCTGCCTTCGTATCCCATTAAGCGGAGTTTCAATTCCTCTCTCAGATTAGGCATGATCTGTCTGCTCTAATCTCCTTACCAGTCTTGATCGTTTGTGATGTGTCGAGTGATGAGGATCACTTTTCTGGTGACCTCCCATAACAAACCACTATGACCCGTTAACACCCCACCTGGGCTTTGGGCAATATCGTATAAATTGTGGGTTTGTGTCAAGAAAAAAGTTCGGGAAAAAAGCAAGTATTGGCTTGGCTCCAGCCCTGTAGCGACTTCCCGACACTTTTTGTGAGCCCACATTGTACCGCTTTGGAACGTTCTGCGTTGGTGACAACTTGGTGCCAGCTAAGATGTAGTCACAT
>DAOVLC010000418.1 GCA_030631455.1 Candidatus Zixiibacteriota bacterium | reverse complement strand
CGGTCATTATCCCACGATTTTGCGGCCAGTTTTTCCGGATCGAACTCTATGGCGATATCAGTTCGAATCGTAACCAGGTCTTTAGAGATAAGAGCGCTGTCTTTGCCCTCTGTGACCTTCTTGCGCAGACCCTCCTGAGGAATATCGTAACCCCGCTTGAAAACCTGCTCGAACGACTCGAACTTCTCGAGAAGGGCAAGAGCGGTCTTCTGCCCGACACCGGGGATTCCGGGAACGTTATCTGAAGTATCTCCCATTAGAGCCAACAGGTCGATTACTCTTTCCGGATAGACACCCATCTTCTCTCTGACTCCGTCTCGGTCGAGCAGCTCCAGAGCCTCGCCACTCTTGACGGGAGTCAACATCTTGATCCTGTCGTTTACGAGCTGCGTGAAATCCTTGTCACCGGTGACGATAACTATGTCGTATCCCTCTCTTTCACCTCTGACTGCATACGTACCGATCAGATCGTCCGCTTCATACCCTTTCTGCTCGATGCGAGCGATATCCATTGCGTCGATGAGTTCCTTGAGTCGGGGAAGTTGCTCTGCCATGTCCTCAGGCATCTTCGCTCTCGTTGACTTGTACTTGGGATACATTTCGTGCCTGAACGTGGGGTGCTTCGTGTCGAACACTATGAGAATATGAGTCGGATGAAACTCCTCCTGGACGCGAAAGAGCGAGTTGATGAAACCATACACCGCCGATGTTGGCTCCCCTCGTGCTGTTATGAGTGGATTACGAATCAGTGCAAAGTAAGCTCGGTAGACCAGCGCCGAGCCGTCTATGAGAAAAAGAGTCTTCTTCATTTCAGGTACAGCTTCTTCTCGCTAACATATTCTTCGATTTCCCGGGGAACAAGGTATTTGATGCTCTGCCCCTTTCTGACGCGCGCGCGTATCTCGGTCGAGGAAATGTCAAGTTGTGGAATATCGAGAAAAATGACTTGATCCTTGAACTTTGGATCGGATGAAACCGTGTCTACCGGCCGTGACCCAACGACCACGGTCACCTCCTTTAGAATCTCATCCGGGTGATACCAGTCTGCCATCTTGCCGAGATTGTCGAGTCCTACGATAAAAAACCATTCGGCTGCCGGCTTTTCTGCTTTCAGCGCCCGTATCGTCTGGATTGTATATGATGGACCGCCTTGCTCCTTTTCGATCTCGGAAAGCAGGAAGAGAGTGTTCCGTTCGCAAGCCAGCCTTACCATTTCGCGACGATGTTTGTACTCCGTCATCTCATCTGAGGCTTTGTGAACCGCTTTGAATGTGGGGATGAGCAGGATTTTGTCGAGTCCGAGTCTGTTCGCGCACTCACTGAAGAGGAATAGATGACCGACGTGAATCGGATCGAAAACTCCCCCTCCGATGCCTATTTTCGCAGAACTCATATTGAATCAGACACCACAGATGTGTCACCCAGCAGCGACTGAACATCTTCGAGTTTCGATTTCGCTTTCTTTTCCCACTTGTGCCCGGGGAATGTCTCGATGAAATTACCGAACTTTGATGCCGAGTCGTCGTACTTCTTCTGTTTCTCATCGATGACCGCCAGCACGAATAGAGCGCATCCTCTCCATTCCGGTGATTCGAACTCTGTCACGACTTGCTCGAGGTAAATGCGGGCAGATTCGTAGTTGCCTATTTTGTAGTACTGTTCGCCGTTCTTGAATGTCTTCTTGGCAATTCTGGCTCGACATTGGGCGAGCAGATCGGCTGCTTCACTCTGTAAAGGTGACAGGGGGAAGTCTTCAATGAAGTTCTCGACCTCGTTTATTGCCATATATGTGTCGGACTGATCAAGCCCTGTATTCCTGGGTGCGGAGAGAAAATAACACTTGCCTATCGTCAATTGACCGTCATCGGCGAGCGGACTGTTCGGGAAGCTTCTCACCAGCCGCCGGAATTCCGCAACGGCGAGAATATAGTCCTCATCATTGAAATAGCACATACCAAGGTAGTATTGAACCGAATCGATGTAACTTACGCCGGAAAAATTGAAGATCAGCAGGCGAAACGCTTCGGACGCATGATAATATTTCCCCCGATTGTATAGCTCCATTGCTTTTTCGTACTGACCCTCCGCGGTGTCCTGGCGTACGCCTATTGTTGATGAACAGCCTGTAAGAAGCAGGAACAGTATTATCGTTGTCAGGATCGCTCTATTCATTTGTGAATCTCCTCACCTTGATGCAAAGAAAAGGTACACCAGTCCACCAATTATTGACGTAACTATCATCGGTTCCCAGAGTTTCTGAACCGGCCCCGGTGGCAACTCCGCGTTGAACAATGGAGAGAAGCTGCTTTCGAGTCTCTGTCGGTCAGACAGTTCGATTTTCTCACGGTACTCTCGCACCAGAAAGTCCTCCCAGATCGTCGCCTTGTTCTTTTGGAGACTGAAGCTCCCCGCGACCTTCAGAACCCGGTACACATCTCCGCGAGAGAACATACTCCCATTCTGATTCTCATAGGCGAACGCGATCTCGGACAGCTTGAACTGCAGACCGACTTCCGTTGCCGAGCCCTCTTCTGCCGAAAGTTCGATCCCGACAGATTTCAAGACACTGAAGAGGGCCGAGCCCGATACAT
>DAOVLC010000361.1 GCA_030631455.1 Candidatus Zixiibacteriota bacterium | reverse complement strand
CGGATTTTCTCGATCACGATGTCGGGAGTTCTGCAATTGTGATCGTAACATCGTCGTTGCCACACCGCCGGTTGACCATTCGGACGCCTGCTAATATCCTCTCGCGCGCGTATAATCGCGTGCGCACTCCGCCCTTTCATTTGACCGATCAGAACGCCGAGTTTAGTCCCATTAGGCGGAAGAAGCACCAGGTGTACATGATCGGGCATGACGACATACCCGAGTACATTGATGGAATTACTTGATCTAAGGGTATTCAATTGGTCCAGCAGGATCATAACACTTGCCTTATCAGCCATGTATCTGCGCCGTCGATAGCAGGAGAAGGTGACGAATCGAGCCATCCCCAAATTGTCAAAATGTCGAAGCCGTGGCATATCTGGATATTAGTTTAGTGCATCGGAGCTGTCAATCACATATTCATATCCCACCATAAATGGTGGGCCACACGCGAAAGAGACTAGGATCGCGATTGCTGCCGCAATTATGATTCCCAGAAGTTCGCCAGACTCCATCTATTTGACCCTCCCTTGTGTTTGGCTATCTTGCGCACCAATCAGGCGTGTCGGGTTTCTTGCTCACTTCGTGAGCAGCGGAACCCGACCTACTCCATCCCAGCAACTGGATTCCCGCTTCCGCGGGAATGACAGCCAGCCTTCTTGTTGTGCGAGGTTCGAATGCACAGCCTTAGTCCCCCTCCACGGCCACTTCCTGCCCGTTGTCTTTGCATGGGTCTTCGCTTTCTCCGAGCGCTTCCTCCCGGAGTTCGCTGAAACGCATGTGATCCAAGTAGAGGAATAGCAGGCCGCCCATGAAGATCGGTACAAGATCGAGCAGGTGCAGCACTATCGAGAAGCTGACGGCGTTCTCTTTCGGTACGTTGAAGAGTGTGGTCATGCTGAAGACGCACGCGATCTGGAATGTGCCGAGATTGCCCGGCGTGATCGGAAACATCAGAAGCACTGAGTTGACGACGAGGATAACGATTGCCCCGACCAGTGGGATCGTTATCCCTAATGACTTGATGAGAAAGATTATCACGAGTGCATGCGACGCCCAGAGACAGAGCGAAAATATCGCCGTGAGAAAAGTGTGCCGCGTGCTCTTGAGCATGTCGAGCGCATCCGCGAATGATCTCGACACATGCCTGATCTTCTCGAAAAGACGTGGGTAGCGCACCTTGAACCTCCGCCGCCCGAACACACGTATCTTGCGACGATTATGCACTATCAACAGGAATAATGTCAACAGAACCGCCAGTACACCCCCCGCGAGCAGGCCGGAGTTAGCCAGCCATCCGGGGAACACGACAACCGTCGATGATGCAGCCATTAGAATCAGAAGCGAGATGCCGTCGAACAAAACTTCGAGAAGTACAGTCGTGGCGCAATATGTTTTTGGAAGATCGGCGCGTTTCGCGACCAGGAGAATCCGCGCAGCCTGTCCGGTCAGCACCGGCAGAGAAACATTGACCGTCTGCCCGACCCAGAATATCGAGAGCATGTTCCGAACCGATATTGTCTTGACGGGATCGATAATAATCCGCCACCTGAGCGCTTTGAATACATTAATGGCAAACGCGGCGATTGCCGCCGGGATCAGCATCCAGTAGTTGGCTTCGGAGAGGATATCGCCGATAATCTCGCGGTCGAGGTCGTGGAACGACAGAAACAGGAGCACTGCCGCTATGACAATCCCCGCAATGCGCTTGTACTTGAGAATCGCCTTCATGAGCCTCCCCTAAATATAGACAAAAAAAGATAATTCTCTCAAGTATTTAAGTCAAACAATTAAATGTCGGGAATCAGAGACTAAGCGAGCAGGTAAGATGAGGCCGTCTGAGAATGCGAATTCCAGTGGACGACAGATGTTCACGCTATTCATCAAACATTTCGCTGATGCTTTCTCGATTGTGAATCCTCTTGATCGCCTCTCCGAATAGCGGAGCGACGGATACTGTCTCGATCTTCTCGGAGAATTCAACCGGTTGATTCTCGACCGTATCAGTGACGAACAGCTTTCTGATCGGACTGGCGTCGATTCTCTCAACCGAGCCTTCGCTGAGGACGCCGTGCGCAACAATCGCATATACCTGTTTCGCCCCGCGCTCGACAAGCCTGTCTGCTGCATTCGTAAGTGTCCCGGCCGATATAGTGAAATCATCCACGACTATCACTGTCCTGCCTTCGACATGACCGATAATCTCAAGCACTTCGGCTTTCTCGTCATGCGCGACACGCTGTTTGTCCGCAATCGCGACAGTCGTTCCGAGATTGGAGGCATACTTACGCGCCTGCTTGGCAAACCCGGTGTCAGGCGAGAGAATGATGCAGTCCTCAAGTTTCTCAGCGCGAATCCGATCGCAGAGAGCCGGCAGGGCATACAGGTTATCCACGGGAACGCGGAAGAAGCCCTGAATTTGAGGCGCATGGAGATCCATCGTAACGACACGATCCGCGCCCGCCGCCTCGATTGCGTCTGCGCAGACTCTTGCACGAATGGAAACTCGCGGTTCATCTTTCTTGTCCCCCTTCGCGTAACTGAAATATGGAATGATGGCAGTCACCGATTCCGCGCTGGCGCGCTTGAACGCGTCGATCCAGAACAGTAGCTCCATGAAGTTGTCGTTAGCAGGAAACACGGTGGACTGGACGAGGTACACTTTGTGTCCTCGGACGTTTTCGAGCACACGTACGAAAATGTTTCCCTCGGAGAAGCGCAGCGTTTCGTTCTTGCCGCGTGTGACGCCCAGATAGTCACAAATGCGATCACCGAGCCGCTGACTCCCGCTGCCGGCGAACACCATTATGTCATCAGTTACCATCTCCCCACTCCTTTCCAAACACTTGCAGGCACACGGCTACTTGTCACCCTCCACAATCTGAAATACACCCCGGTATTTCGATATCTTTCTGACATTTCTGAAGCCTGTCTCGCCCACTTCAT
>DAOVLC010000292.1 GCA_030631455.1 Candidatus Zixiibacteriota bacterium | reverse complement strand
TCGTTGTAGGAAGCCACCATACGCTGTAACTCCATGGTGTCAATAGTCGATGCCGAGTAGATGAGATACTTCCATGGACCTCCACCGGGCTTATCGCCAAAGGCAATGCGACGACAGTCGGTTGAGTCTGTACACTGAGCGTCGCAGCTAAACGCCAGTATCTGTTTCTCCATTCTTCCGAGCTTGGCAATGTCTTCAGACTCGTCCAAATTGGCCCTCTCGCAGGAAATGGAGCACAGAGACAAGAGAAGCAACACGACAGCAATTACAGATAATCCACAATTCATGTGCCCAACCTCGCATTGATCATTTCACGGCCCTCCTGCACCGGTTCACCCAGAATTGGAATATTGCTGGTCTTAACTTAGTTGGCTAAGGACATAAAGTCCAGTAGTTTTTCGGCTCTCTTGCCGGTATTGGATCCGGCGTTCCAGCTTTCTCCTTTCTCTTGCCACTTCAAGTTTCTTGTCTCTCTCCTGAGATTCTCACATTCTTCTGCTCTCTGTTCAAAGCCCTGAAGTCAGTCCCTCGGTGCCGAATCTTATCCAAAATGCGGATTCTATGTCATTGAGACAAGCTATTTTCTATTGTCGTCGGGTACGGGAATCTAACTATACGATATTTGGTGCTCCCCTCCCGTAAATGGAGCGTGGAGACAACTGCGCATCGGCTGAGTCCGACTGGGGTGGGTCATTCATGACCTTCCAGAATATACTCGTAATAACGCTTCGATACTCCCGTTGCATCGGAAACGACGTACGTGCTGATAGAATCAGGGGGCGGTGAGAGCGTGAGATAGGATGGCGAAATATACGTGGGCTGACGATAAATCCAGTTCGACATACCGAATCCAACCACAATGCCGAAAATAAACAGCGCCGCCACACGAATGATCGGATACACGAAGTTGTGCCGTGGGCGCGGGCTTGGCATTCTCAATTCCTGCCTGCGAGGTTGGATACCTCCGATGACCTCGATATCTTTCCGGAGTTCTTCCAATCGCGCGCTGCACTCGGAACATATCGCAAGATGCTCTGCAATTCCGGCCCGCTCTGAATCAGTAGAGGAAACCTCTAACGCGTATTGCAGAAGTTTGTCTTCGTTAATGTGCATCATCTAAAACTCCCTTCTGTCGCAGTATCTCGCGACAGGATTTGACGGCGTAGAAAATACGCGACTTCACAGTACCAAGCGGAGCCTTAACAAGTTCGGCGATCTCCTGATAGCTGTAGCCGCCATAAAATCGCAGCACAAGAACATCGCGATGCTCCGCATCTAACTTACCGATCGCCTCGGTTACAAATCGATCTCGCTCATCTTTCAGAACGATCTCCAGCGGACTCTGACTCTGGTCGGGCAGATTCAGCCCGTCAAGCTCGATGTTTCTCCGTTGTCGTTTTGACTCTTTCAGAGCCAAACGGTAGGCGATTGTTCCGAGAAATCCTCGAACGGTGCCCGACCTGTTTCTAATCTTTGCGCAGAGCGCTCGCACGAAGGTCTCCTGCACTATGTCGTCTGCAACCGCCGCCGAACCGGTGATTAGAAGAGCCAGCGCCGCAAGGCGCGTCTGATACTGCTCAATCAGCACGCGCCATGCTAATTCGTCTCCCTGCTGAGCTTGGAGGAAACAGTCCCATTCTGAACTCATCGCTCGGCAGGCTCCTTACACTCCATACCTTGATCCTTGCACCATTCGTCGATTTCCTTTATATCCGACGCGTAACAGCACCATGAATACGCTGCTCGGTATCGCACCTCCTCGCTTAGGAGCTTCTCCGTATGGTCGATAAACCAGTGGAAGAGTTTGATACGCTGATCCGGTGCATATTCCTTCAGTGCCGTCAAGTTCTTCATTATACCTGCCATATAATTGGAAACCAGCCGCAGTCCGGCGTCAGCGTCAGGTGCGTTATGCAGTCGCCAACTGTCCAGTCCGCCGGTACGAAAGTCTTCGATCCATTTGCTATAGACCTCCAGCACTTGTTCATTATAAGGTGTCTTCGATGACGTCACAAGCGTTACCAGACCCAGGTCTCTGCCGTTTTCCGCCAGTTGTCTTAACTTGTCGGTAATGTACAGTGTTTTCGAAAAATACACCGGTCGCCCTGCACGCTCAGCCGATTCGACTATCATCTCGATAAGGGTATCTCCGAACGGTCCAGCCGCAGGCCCGCACGCGTTCTTTTCCTTCATTCCCCGGATCACAGAGTCTCGCAGCTCATCCAGTTCGCCCTTGCTGATGAAACGCGGCAGGCCCTGCTCGATAACATACAACGGATACCACTCGGAGTTGAGCAAGCTAAGGTTGACAATCGCGACATCGGGCCGCTCTTCGAGAATTCGAGTCAGTATCCAGCCGGGATAAGTATCGTTGTCTCCGTTTGTGATGAGAATCGCATTCTCTTCGAGGCTGATCAGCATGTTGTAATTGAAGTCCATAACTTCGTCGGTTATGATCCCGCTCTCAAGCAGGCGGCGCAACGCGAGATCCAATTTCTCATCTTCGCGCGAATCCATGTAGTGTGTGACCAGAACAAACCAGGGATCAACAAAACCCGGATCGAGAGCGATTGCCCGCTCAAGAAGCGCCCGGCCCTCCGTGTCGTTATGAGCTCCAAGGTGCACGAGCGACTTCAGATATTGAAGAGTGGGGTTGGCGGGATACTCATTCACTCCCTTATCGAGCAATTCTGAGTAATCTTTATCTCCTGCGTAGCGGGCGGCATACATCCAATTGGCGTATGCATACTCGGAAGGATACTCATCGTAGTAATCCTTCCACAGGCCGGCAAGCTTCTCATAGGTCTCATCGTCATAAATAACCTGCCGCATGCTTTTGATTTCTTCAGGCCGCACAACATCCTTGGCCGTCGCAAGGTCAGGTAATGCAAGGGCGGCCAGCAACATCAACAATGTGACAGGAATCCAAACAGTTGGTCGTTTCATAAGATTTGCTCCTTTCTAAGAAAACAATCCCTGACCCTGCCAATAGTTCATCACTAATTTCGTGCTTCTGTTAATCCTGCTAATATCGCGTGTGCTCACACTCTGCAGTTTGTACGACAGATCGGGCGTGATATTTTCAAGAATGCCCCACCCTCTGTGAACCGGTGGCCTGCCATTCGGGGCTTCGCAACGTGGAAACTACAATTTGCCATTTCGCATTAAAACGTTATCTTGTAGACACTGAGGACCGATGAGAGAATGCAGTTTCAAGCAAGGAGAAACAGAGATGGGTGATAAGGGAAAAAAAGACAAAGGCAAAAGAGAGCAGCAGAAAAAGAGCGTGCTCGATCCAAAAGAGAAACGGAAACTGAAGAAGGAAAAGAAGAAGAACAAGTAACTGCCCAGCAGTGTTCGTTGAGCTTCGATTAAGTAAGAAGTCGTGTGCCTGCCAGTCGGCTGGGCGGCCCGTCATTCATGATGGGATTCTCAGTCGTAAATTGCGGGCCACCCGCCGCTGGCAGGCTGTCAGGATGTTGCCTTTTCCTCTTGACTCCTGTTGACATTGACTTGCTGGTAGGCTAAACTGCTTTGAAAATGCGTTGTGTAACATTATGTTATACGG
>DAOVLC010000312.1 GCA_030631455.1 Candidatus Zixiibacteriota bacterium | reverse complement strand
TCATCGATCAATCGGGCCCCTGCGAGAGGGCCCTCGCCTCCCCTTCTGATATGTCCGAACTCGGCAAGGAGGCCAGGATGGGCCTCGGTGGTGTCGAATATGTCATCGAGCTGTTCGAGCTTGTAGATCAGTGCATCTCGCAGTTGGTCATTGTCTGCGAAATCTGCGGCGATTACATCCACTAGTCTCTCCGCCTCAACAAATCGATTGGCTTGAAGGCAGATATCGAGTGCATCGAGACCGGAACGTATCTTCGCACTTGAGTCAGTAGTCAGATGATAGTAGGATAGCGTGAAAATGTAAGCTCCGAACTCGTCGCCGGTATCAGCCAGTTTCCTTCCGAGATTTCGCAGGTCATCGAGCCGAAGGGTCTCTGTCTGAGCTTCGCAGTTGATCCAGGCGGAGGATATCAAGATCAGGATCAATGATCCTCCAATCATATTTCTTGAAAATGAAATTTGCTTCCGGTGGATCATAAACCCTCGACGAACCATCTGAGCCCAAAACAGGCATATAATGCAGTCGATTCATGATGTCAAGATTTTCTCTTAGATAGAGTCTCTCGACGCCCATGACAAGGCCAACAAAGAAGCCGTATTTCTCTATCGAATAAAGGGTGAATACCGAGCAGGTCGGAAGACAGGGGCATTGATGCCCCTGTATCGGCGACACATGTTCTCTGTAAGCACCGATCAACCGCCCTGATCTTGATTTCGCCAGATCATCGGCAATCGCATTCACGAAGTAATCTTCGATGCCTGACCGTTGTTGTCCTGATGATGTGCTCCAGCCCCAGTCGAACGACGACTGGGCAGCCAGAGGAAGCGGGGTGCAAAGGAGAACACATAGCATGAAACCGAAGAGGATGCGGAACATGTTATGAGACAATATCGAAATCATTTCATGACAGTATAGGATACACACACACGACTTTCAAGCAATTTCGTAAACAGAATGTTCTTCTCAGCTTGTATTTGCAACCAGAATTGCTTTTATTGCGTCTAATGATGACTAAGAGAAGAAAGGAATAACTATGACTACAACATCGAAGCAGCAAATAAAAGCCATCCCTCAGAGGGCAGACATTGATGACAAATACAAATGGAACCTGGCCGACATATACCAAACCGAAGACGATTGGCGCGCCGACTACGAGAAGGCTAAATCGCTGATCGAAAAGGCCGGGGAGTTTTCGGGCAAGCTGGGAGATTCCACGGAACTTCTTTACGAATGCTTCGAAACGAGGACCGAACTTCTTTTGATTTGCGACAATCTGTATCAGTATGCCAAACTGAGTCAGGATATCGATAATCGTGTGTCTAAATGTCAGGCTATGACCAATCAGGCAGCTATGTTGTCCTCTCAGGCAATGGCAGCATTCTCATTCCTCGAACCGGAGTTGTTGACCATAGACAACGCTCATCTCACCGCTATGGCGGAACAGTTCCCGAAAACTGATGTGTACGACTTCTATCTGAAGGAGTTGATTCGTTCACGCGCCCACATAAGATCTGCTGAGGTGGAGGAGGTACTGGCTCAGTCAGCGATGGTCGCACGAGGCCCGGACAGTGTGTTCACTATGCTCGACGATGCCGATATCAAGTATCCATCTATAGAGGACGAGGAAGGCATTGAGGTTCAGTTAACTAAGCAGCGCTACGCCAAGTTCATGGAATCGCCTCTGCAGCGTGTACGCCGTGAAGCTCACGAAGGTTTTCTCTCTGCATACAAGGATCACGTCAACACGCTTGGCACCAATCTGTCGACCTCCATCAACAAAGATGCTTTCTTCGCACGCGTGCGCCGTTACGAAAGTAGCCTGTATCAAGCTCTCGATGGTGGCAATATCCCGGTTTCTGTGTATCATTCCCTTCTCGATACGACCGAAGCCGATCTGACCGCGTTGCACAAGTGGACGGCGTTGCGCAAGAAAATCCTCAAATTGGACAAGATATATCCGTACGACATGTTCTGCCCGCTCTTTCCCAAGCAGAACTATGAGGTGCCCTACGACGAGGCTGTTCAGGAAGTTCTCGATGCGGTCGCTCCGCTTGGTGACGTGTACGTCTCGATACTGAAGAAAGGACTTGGCAGTCGCTGGGTTGATGTCCGCGAAACTGAGGGCAAGGGTGGCGGCGCCTACAGTTGGGGAAACTATTCGACCCACCCGTTCGTGATGATGAACTACAACGATACCCTCAACAACATGTTCACGCTTGCGCACGAGATGGGTCACGCTCTGCACAGCTATCTGTCGAATCAGACTCAGCCGTACCAAAAAGCGCGCTACACGATCTTCGTGGCCGAGGTGGCATCGACACTCAACGAAGGGCTGCTGCTTCAGCACCTTTTGAAGAAGGCCACCGACAAGAAACAGAAGCTGTTTCTGTTGAACAGGCATATCGACAACACCAACGGAACGTTCTTTCACCAGGTCAAATACGCCCGCTTCGAGTTGATGATCCATGAGATGATCGAGAAAGGCGAAGCGCTGTCTGCTGACAAGATGAATGAGATGTGGGAAGAGCTAAGAAAGCAGTATCTGGGGCCGGAGATCACTCTGGACGAGTACGAGAAATATAAGTGGGCGCGGATTCCGCATTTCTACATGACGTACTATGTATACCAATATGCCACATCATATGCCGCATCGCAGGCGATTCTTGAGAAGTTCCTGTCGGGCGAAGAAGGCATCATAGAGAAGTATCTCGAGCTGTTGTCCTCGGGCGGAAGTGACTACCCGATTGAGCAGTTGAAGAAATGCGGCGTAGACATGACCACCCCCGAACCGGTAAGAGCGACTCTCAAGCTATTCGCCGAACAGGTAGACGAGGTAGAGCGACTGACAGCAACGGAATAGTACGCAGAAAGGAAAGGGCAGAAAGTCATTGCGTCAGCCCGCCTGCTGCCTATACTGAGATCATGACTCGTAAGCAATCGATCGTGCTGGCGGAGCGAATCGAGAAATCGATCCTGTTGATTCGTGGTCAGAAGGTCATGCTGGACAGAGACCTGGCAGCTATGTATGGTGTGGAGACCAAGATGCTTAACAGAGCGGTCACACGAAACCTCGATAGATTTCCGGATGATTTCATGTTTCGCCTTACGAAACAAGAGGTCGAGAACTTGAGGTGCCAAAATGGAACCTCAAGTTGGGGAGGCACTCGTTACCTTCCACGAGCCTTTACCGAACAGGGCGTGGCTATGCTGTCGAGCGTTCTGAAGAGTCAGCGCGCAATCGAGGTGAACATTCAGATCATGCGAACGTTCGTGAAGCTGCGTCAAATGCTCGCATCTCACGTGGAACTGGCACGCAAGCTTGAGGTGCTTGAGAAGAAGAACGACGCTAAGTTCGGGATTGTCTTCGATGCCATCCGAGAACTAATGATCCCAC
>DAOVLC010000112.1 GCA_030631455.1 Candidatus Zixiibacteriota bacterium | reverse complement strand
TATCGTCCGGCGATGTATACTTGACAAAGGTTTGATACGCATCTATCGCTTCATCGATCCTAAGTGCTTCATCCAATGCAACTGCTTTGTAGTATCGCGCCAGCACATATCTCCGATTCAATCTCAGAACGGTACTAAAATCCGAAATTGCCTCATCGTATTTGCCTGCATGTATGTATGACTTCCCTCGGTTGAAGTTTGTCATCATATCATCCGGATTAGCCTCCAGAGCAACCGTGAAATCGGCGATAGCCGCACTGTCCCTGCTCTTTTCGGCCCATACAGCACCCCTGGCCTTTGATACAACCGCGAAGCCATCTTTCAGTATGCGCATTGCACGGGAGAAACCGCTTACGGCCTCCGCCCACCGGCCAATTCTCCATGTGGCATCTGCCGAGAGATAAGCTGCCACATAATTGGAGGGGTACTCAAGCTCAAGCGAGTCTGTCCACTCCAGCCACCTGCGTTTGTCCTGTTCCCTCATCGACATGAACAACGAATCTGATATCAGACTCCGACCCGAAGCCACATACGCATGCGCGAGAAGATTCCTTGTGATCGGATCGTCCATCGACGTGCTGTCGCCTTCGAGAATCACCAGGAGCGCATTCCAGTCGCCCCTTAGAAGGGCGTCAGAAGCGTTCGATCCAATCGCCGAGTAACTAGGGGTGGCGAATGCCAGTAATATAACCGGGACCCACAGCGTGATATAGTGAGATATCTTGCCTCTCATCTTCATCCTCCTTAATTGAACGCACAATGACCGAAAACCCGATCATGCGGGCAGGCAATCAGATTGCTCTGAACAATGCCAACCAATAGCCAATATAAGACGTAATTGATACAAGCGCAATACATGCGATCACTGAAATCACACCAATCCGATGAATGGTCAGCCCGTCGGTGAATGAATCTGTCAAATCATTGTGCATTTATATCTTATACCTGAACGGTTCTATGCAGACGCAATTAATGCATCCGTGTAAAGGCTATGCAAACAGACCGCCGTTAAAAGGTAGTGACACCTCGACATGCCAGATATGCCTTGAAACATCCTCAAAAAAGACTATATAACCAGCAGTTAGGTGAAAAGAATGGACAATCAAGAGACTCATGCCGTCACCGGCGCATTTGGATACACCGGCAAATATATCGCGAAAAAACTGTTGGCCAAGGGACACCGGGTAATAACACTCACCAATTCGTTGCACCGTGAAAATCCGTTCGGTGAAAGTATAAAGGCGTTTCCTTTCAATTTCGACAGACCTGAGAAGCTCGTCGCAACCTTACGTGGCGTGGAAGTGCTGTATAACACATATTGGGTTCGGTTCAACTACAAGACATTCACTCACGCCGACGCCGTCAGGAACACGCAGATAATGTTTAAAGCTGCGAAAGAGGCTGGCGTGAAACGCATCGTCCACATCAGCATAACGAATCCGTCCGAGAACTCACCTCTCGAATACTTCCGTGAGAAGGCCAAGCTTGAGACAGCTCTCAAGCAAACTGGCATTCCTTATTCGATCCTTCGCCCCGCGATCATATTTGGTGAAAATGACATTCTCATCAACAATATAGCATGGGCACTGAGGCGTTTTCCTGTTATTGGAGTTTTTGGCGATGGTCAATACAGGCTACAACCTATATATGTGGAAGATCTTGCGGGACTGGCCGTCGAGCAGGGCGTGAGTCATGAAAACAGAACTATCGACGCAATCGGCCCCGAGACGTTCACATACAAACAACTAGTCCGGGAAATCTGCAGGACTATTGGAAAGAACCGGTTTGTCGTCTCAGTCCCTCCTATCATTGGATTCTATGCCAGTTGGCTGGCCGGTAAAATAGTCAGGGACAAGATTCTCACTAAGGAGGAGATTCGAGGTCTGATGACAGAAAAACTGTATGTTGAATCGTCGCCTGCCGGAAATACGAAACTGACCGAGTGGGCAGAGCAACATGCCGTTACACTTGGTTTGAAGTACAGCAACGAACTGGCGCGCCGGAGCGATAAAACGGCTGACTATGGCAGCCTATAGATGGTAATCGAGCGAATCCTGAGGCACTAATAGCTGCTTCAGGCCGCAGAATCAGGATATTATGATACGCTTCATGAGACTCAGCAGGCTGGCCTATAAGCGATCTATGAGATGGTTGGCCAGATCCGAAACCGCATTGCTGATCGTGCTCGGTTCAGTTGTCGGAATCGCGACTGGCTTTGCAGCGGTTGGATTTATCTGGCTGATTCAGAATGCCAAGGAGCTGTTCTTCGGCAAGAGCCTGTTCTTTCTCAACCACATGGTGATGCATGGAGAATACTGGATTGTTATCATCCCGGCGATTGGCGGTGCCCTTGCAGGGCCGATCATCTACAAATTAGCGAAAGAGGCAAAAGGCCATGGTGTTCCGGAGGTGATGGAGGCAGTTGCGCTGAAGGGCGGTTTGATCCGCCCAAGGGTGGCGCTGGCAAAATCGGTAGCATCCGCGCTATGTATTGGTTCCGGGGGATCGGCGGGGCGCGAGGGGCCGATCATACAGATCGGTTCGACACTGGGGTCTGTGATCGGACAGCTATTCAGAATGTCCAGTTCGCGTGTGACAACCCTTGTCGGATGCGGCGCTGCTGCAGGAATCTCGGCAGTCTTTAATGCACCGATCGCTGGAGTCATTTTTTCTCTGGAGATCATCCTAGGCGATTTCGCAATCAAGACTTTCAGTCCGGTAATCTTTTCATCTGTAATCGCATCAGTCGTATCGCGCGCCTTCCTCGGCGACAGCCCTGCGTTCGCAGTGCCAGCCTACAGCCTTGTCTCTGTCTGGGAGATCCCTTTGTATATCGGCCTCGGAGTTGTCGGCGCGTTTGTTGCGCTCGCGTTTACTCATACCCTGTACTTCGCGGAAGATCGTTTCGATTCCCTGAAGATTCCGGGACATGTCAAACCAATACTCGGCGGACTCGCGGTTGGCGCTATCGGGCTGTTTTTCCCGCAGGTGTTCTCAGACGGGTATGAAACAATAAGAAATGCCCTTCACGGGGAGCTTCCGATATTCTTACTTGGCATGCTGATTCTGCTCAAAATCGCCGCGACATCTTTCACTCTCGGGTCAGGGAATTCCGGTGGGATATTCGCACCCTCGCTCTTTATGGGGGCTGTTGCCGGTGGCCTCTATGGCGAACTCGTTCATTATCTGTTTCCCTCAGTGACCGCGTCCTCGGGCGCCTACGCGCTGGTCGGAATGGCGGCTGTAGTGTCGGGAACCACGCATGCGCCGATTACCGCTTTGCTCATAATATTCGAAATGACCGGTGACTACAGAATTATCCTTCCGCTTATGATCGTTGTGGTACTGTCGACACTGGTCGCGAGAAAAGTCACCAGTGAATCAATCTATACACTCAAGCTCGCCAGACGCAACATAAAACTCAGAGCAGGTCGAGACGTTAACATCATGGAGTCGATTAAGGTAAGCGAAGTGGTGGAGAGCGATTACGAAGCTATCAGAGACATAACCCCTCTGAGGCAGATCTTCTCGATCATGCAAAGCTCCAAGTCGAGTTTCTTCCCGATCGTGGATTACAAAGGACACATCGTCGGCACACTCTCGTTTCAGGACATGCGTACGATGATACTCGACAAACCGGAAGTAGATGCGCTTGTAATCGCACAGGATATTTGCCATCCTCATCCGCCGAGCCTTTATCCCGATGATTCTCTCGACAAAGCTCTTCAGAAACTTGCGCTGCGCGATCTCGAATTCCTCCCGGTTGTTGCGCGTGACGAATCTCAGAAGCTGATCGGAATCCTCAAGAAGAGTGACATAATCAGACAGTACCACAGAAAGCTTCTGGATAAGATGTCACAATCGTAATGTCAGATGCGCTTCCGAAATTGCGTGATGACCTGCGCGTCTCGAAGCAGGAAACACCGGAGCAGATATACTACGTCGTCAGCGATCCGATAACCGGCAAATACATAAGACTGAGAGAGCCTGAGTATGTCATCATGCGATCACTCGACGGGAATTCCTCTGCCGAACAGATAAGCGCAGCCCTCAAGACCGATAACAATATCGAGATACAACCCGAAGCCATCGAGAAATTCGTGGCTCGATTCGACGACATGCTCTTTCTCGAAACCGGCAAGGGAGAGTATGCACTTTCGAAGGCTTCGAAGTCTGCGGGGACCGGGCAAGCAGGGAAGTCGATCCTCTTCATAAAGCTCAAGGCATTCGACCCCGAACAGCTGCTCGAATGGCTCCATACGAAGTTGCGATTCTTATTCTCTCACTACTTCATAGCAGTGACTCTTGTGGTCATAGTCGTAGGGACATATCTGCTCGTGACGCTTCCGACCTCGGTTCCGTACAACATCATCCAGCTTTTCAGGCTTACGACGCTCGCCACTGCGGTACTGGCTCTCTTCACGGTCATCGTTATGCATGAATTCGCTCACGCACTTGTCTGCCGCCACTTCGGTGGACGCGTCCGGGAAATGGGGTTCTTGCTGATATACTTCCAGCCGGCCTTCTACTGCAACCTCTCCGACTCGTACATGTTTCCCAAAAAATCACAGAAGGTGTACACAATCCTGGCGGGGATGTATTTCCAGGTCTTCCTCGGTTCGCTGAGCATTATGTTGTGGCGAATTCTCAAGACAGGGACGTTTGTCTCCGATGCGCTGCTGGTAGTCACGCTCGTCTGTTATGGAACACTCATCTTCAACATAAATCCCCTGTTGAAACTCGATGGATACTATCTGCTGACAGACCTAACCGAAATACCAAACCTCAGGCGAAAGGCGTTCGGCTACTTAAGGCACATCTTCGTGCAGCTTGTGTTCGGTATCAGGACATCATTAGCTGAACCATCGCGAAGAGAGAAGAAGGTATATCTCATTTACAGCATGGCAGCCTCAGCTTTCTCACTCCTTCTTCTCTATTTCATTGGCAGACTGGTTTTGACGGCTCTGGTCAGCCGGTGGGAGGGGTTAGGATTTCTCTTGTTTGCGGCAATCATCCTGATTATCTTCCGGCCGTTATTGATGAGCACAGCGAGACAGGTGAACACGGCGGTCAGGGAGGATGCCATCTCAAAGATTAGCGTAAAACGATGGATAACTTGGGGAGCACTCCTTACCGCGCTCGTTCTGGTTTTGGTGTTTGTCAGAACAGAGTTGCGAGTATCGTCATCCGCGCGCCTTCGTCCAATCGAAAGCTTTTCCATAAAGGCACCCGCAGAAAACGTCATTAAATCGGTCTACTTCCTCGGAGGCGAGCATCAAATCCGGAGGGAGCGCATATTTCAACTCGCGTCGCTCGATTTCTCCGTATTCAAACTCGAACCGCTTGTTCAGGACGGCGCGCAGGTACGCATGGGCGACACCCTCTTCTCGGTATCGTCCAACCTCTATCGAGGCGACCTCGCACAGGTCGAATCGGAGCTGAACAAAGCATTGGCGGAGCACGGTCTCCTGCTTTCCGATCCGAAGGCGGCCGAGATTGCGAAGGCAAAGGCTGAGATCGACGAAGCAGAACTGAAGCTGAAGAGTGAGGAGAGCGATTTCGCCCGCGCACGGAAAATGTATGAAAACGGGCTGATATCCGAAGAAGAATGGGACAGGGCTGGTACAGACAGGAGCGTCGCGGAACAACAGGTGCAGATTGCCAAGTCGAAATACGAACTCCTGAAATCCGGTCCTAAAGCCGAGGAGCTTTCTATCATAGAGGCGGATATCGAG
>DAOVLC010000265.1 GCA_030631455.1 Candidatus Zixiibacteriota bacterium | reverse complement strand
GTTCGCTACGCTTACCAGGCATTGTCGAGAATACGAGACATCCCCCTCGCCACAGTCGAGAAAACTGTTGATGAAAACGCTCGTCGTTTGTTTAATTTAGACGATGACCGTTTATAAGAAAAGCCTCGGCCAGCATTTCCTGCAAAATATAGGCGCTGCACGCAGAATAGTCAGTTTGCTCGAGATCGAGGACGGAGATCGAGTGCTCGAAATCGGACCGGGTGGTGGGGTGCTGACCGGCATTCTGGCGGAATTGCCGATCACTCTGGTCGCAGTCGAAATCGATTCGCGGCTTTCATCGGAACTTTCTGAACGCTTCAGTTCGACGGAAAATGTGACCGTGCGAAACGAGGATATCCTTGCGTTCGACTTCGCATCGCTCGGATGTGCACAGAGTTGGAAGTTGGTTGGAAACCTCCCCTACAATCTCACCGCGCCGATTCTGGAAAGAGTTTTTAAAAACAATAAGTGTTTTTCCGTGGCTGTGTTTACGGTTCAGAGGGAGGTTGCCAATCGTCTGACTGCCGAGATCGGCACTTCGGATTATTCATCGCTGACCGTCTTCGCAAAGACATATTGTGATGCTGAGCGAGTATTTCTGCTGAAGCCGGGGTCGTTTTTCCCGCGTCCGAGAGTTAGCTCGGCGGTCGTTAGATTGACGCTGAGAGAACCGGTACTCGCTGACCGGAACGAGCTTGATGGTTTTCATCGATTCGTTCAGAGCATCTTCAGTCATCGCCGCAAGACAATCGCGAACTGTCTACTGTTCCTGACAGATGTCGACAAGAAAGCGCTCTTTGCTTTACTCGACAGGCTCGGAATCAGTGCTTCGAATCGTCCGCAGAATCTGTCGCTCGAGCAATTCGTAGCGATCTATGTAGCAGTGAACGAGGCTAACAATGCGTAGACTCGTGCTCGCTCTTGTCCTCGCGGTAATCTGCTTGAATGAGCCTCAGCTTGATGGTCAGGAACTTCGGTTCAACTTCTCTCAGGATCGAGACACCTACGTATGGTCAGATTCGCTCATCTGGGAGCCTGAATTCGGTGGCAGGAAACCACTGCTGTTCTCGAACGCTTCAAGCGCTGTTCTTATGAAGGAGTCACTTCTTTTTGGCAAGAAAGATCGTTGGCAGGAGAATTACAGAAGCAGGTTCGGTTGGCGTTTCAACGATGGGCAGACATTCAACCTGACGGCCATCTTCGACAACGACTACAGGTCTTTCGAGGAACGGATCATAGTCGATAACAGCGTGGGACTGTCTGCGGGATACAGACCGACAGCCGGACTTCTCCTCAGCAATATCGGGTCATTCATAACAAACAGCCGAAACAACTATGGGAACAAGTATCGATCCAGCGGCTACCGCAACCAGTTGGATGCGACCTATGACAACCGCATCTCACAATCTACGGCGTTCAAAGTAAATTACAGTCAGGATCTGAGCTTGATTCCGGACATACCCACAGCGAGCCTCGATGGTTCGGCATCTTTCCACAGTCTTGGATCGAACGACTCGATTAGAATCACAATGGAAGGAGCATACCAGAACAGGAGATACTTCACCACGTCGCAGTCTTTCGAATCGATATCGAGACAAAGAAGATCGACTGCGGGAGCCAATCTGCTGTTGAGCTGGAAACCAGCTGAGGACACACATCTGCGTCTGCTGTCCAACCTCGATTACCGCCTGTTTCGATACAAGCATTATGGTTTTGATCAAGTAGGCATCTCATCCGGGCTTCTCGGGTCCGACAACAGCTCGAGGACATTGGACTACAAACTTTCTGCGACTCGTTATGCCGGCCGAAGACTGGCAATCGAGACGCATTATATGTATCGCGCGACCGAGCAGGACTACGGCTCTCTGTCCGCGAGACAGAATGTGGAGACCGCGGAACTTAGAAGTGCGATCAGGTCAAACCCGGGGATAATAGATTCCGTGTGGGCCGAAGCTATCTTCTCTGTTACGTGCTACTCCTCGGATCAGGAACGCTCATTTTTCTCAGATCGGGATCGGATCATGCGTCTATACGGGCTTGGCATGTCGCATCGCCTGAACCCCTGCCTTACGCTTCGCATAGACGGCTCGTACCGAGATTTCCATCAGACTTATGTGTCCGGCACGCTGTCGGCCAACAACAACCACAATACTATTTATGTGGTCAGGCCGGAAGTCGGTTGGCGGCCATTTCCCTGGTTCACAATTTCCAATAGCTTTCTTCTTCACGCCAACTACATTTGGTATGACTATGAGAAAGAGACCGAATCGGAACGAAACACTCTTTTTCGCAGGGCCCGGTGGACGAGCGAATACAGGATGATCGTATCACGGCGACTTACTCTGAGGCCGTCGTACACGTATAAGTATGAGGATTTCGGGCAACTATATTGGAGAGGTCAGTGGGTTCAAAAAACAAACTGGTTCAGGCGCATGCATCTTCCGACGCTGGAGTTGAGCTACCGGCCCTGGGGAACTCTGCGGGTCGATCCCGGAGTGTCATACGAGTGGAAGAAGTCGTGGGAGTTTGCCGTCGGCGAGGAAGGAGAAGTAAGCAGGATCGAAAAGGAGACCTATAGAAGGACGACTATTCATGTGGATGTTGACTACTCGCCCGGCCCGCGAACCAGTATTACTATATCATACTTGCATCGCGTACAGAAGAGCGATCTGTTTGCGGATGACATTACGAATCAGTATATTGTAAATGTGTATCGGCTTTTCTAATGAAGAAGATTATCTGTCATATATTGCTCTTAGCCCTGGTGGCTTTGTCGTGCTCTGATCCATTCTCCGGAAGGGGATCTGAGCCTCCGTCTGAGTCCCAGGGGACATATCTCACACCTGTCGATCCGGAGATTGTGCTGTTCAATCTCGAAAACTCGTATAATGAAAGGATCATCGCGAATTTCGTGCAGTGCCTCGACACCAATTTCGTTTTTCACTTCGACCACCTGCTGTTCGGTGAATTTGCCGATTCCGGCTGGACCTATAACTCAGAGGTCTCACTTACAGAGAAGATGTTCGCGAATTATCGGAAAAATGCCGATACCCGATCTCTCTGGCTTTCAATGAGAATTGTCCCTGGTCTCGATCGTGTCGAGGACACGATCGCTGTTCTACACAGAGAATATCAGCTAAACATCATCACGGACATTGACAAAGCGATCCCGGACACGATCAGGTATGTGGGTACGGCAACATTCGAGTTAGTAGAGATGGGGTTCAACCTGTGGTCTATTCGCGAGTGGAGAGATTACCATCAGACGTCGACTGACACGTCCTGGGCCGATTTCAAGAATGGATTCAGATAGATGAGATGGTTAATCGGATCCTGCATTCTGACGGCGATTGTCCTGCTTTCATGCCAGAATCCGTTTTCGCCGGCATCCGTCGATCCATCGGGTGTGAGGCCGATAGTGCGACAGACCGAACCTGACTCGGTGCTGCATAATTTCAGATACGCCTATGAGCATAATGACATAGATATCTACGAGAAATGCCTCGATCCGGGCTTCACGTTTCGCTACATCGATCAGAATCTTGCGGGCGAAATCGAAACGGTTGAGATTCCAAGGGACGGCCCATCCGGTGATCTTGAGCGCACGCGAAGGCTGTTCACGTTCTTCGATGAAATCAAGCTGGAGACCTGGTTGCCTATTCCGTATGGATCAGAGCAGGTCGGAAACGAAACCTGGAAGATCTACAGAGTCTTTTTCCAGCTGTCGGTTCGGGATGTCGATGGTGATTTCGGAGGAGAGAGCTTCGAAGCGTTCGGTGTTGCGGTATTCAAATTCCGTCAATCAACCAGCGATCGACTCTGGCGGATAGTTTTTTGGGAAGACCAATCCACCATCTGACGCAATCTTCCTCACATGACAGCCTCGTCACTCGAAACT